>DZCE01000056.1 GCA_022736375.1 Arcobacter nitrofigilis
CAAATTTATTGTGCTTAAAAAATCTTACTCGACAATCTTGTCGATAATTCCATACGCCATAGCTTCTTCGGCAGTCATCCATTTGTTTCTTTCCATATCTTGAGCAATTTTATCTTTCTTTTGACCGGTGTGTTTGACGAATAAATCGATAAACATATTTTTTACTTTGACCATTTCTTCGGCTTCGATTTGGATATCAGTAGTTTGTCCAGTAATTCCGCCTCCAGAAATAAGTGGTTGGTGGATCATAATCTTACTATGCGGTAATGCATATCTTTTTCCTTTGGTACCTCAAACAAGAAATACTGATCCCATTGATGCAGCCAATCCTACGACGATAACGCATACATCACATTTGATATGTTGGATCGTGTCATAAATAGCCATTCCACTATATACTTCGCCACCGGGAGTGTTGATATAGAGAGTAATGTCTTTGTCAGGATCTTTCTTTTCTAAGAAGAGGAGTTGTGCGATAACGGAGCTTACAAGATGAGAATCAATTTGATCTCCGATGAAAATTATTCTGTCTTCAAGGAGTCTTGAATAGATATCGTAGGCTCTTTCACCTCATTTTACTTTTTCGATAACGCTTGGGATTAGTGTCATTTTTTCTTTATTACAAATTAAAATTGGAATATGTGTTTGGACTTCGTTCGTAATTCATTGTGAATGGTAATTATTCCATAGGCATATTACGTTAGGCAAATTGCACCAACATTGGCGAATAAATTACGTTTTGTAATCAAATTATATGCCAAAATGAGTAGATTTACAAATTGGTATATGTAATTTAGTGATTTTCACAACCAAAATCAACTTGAATTTATATAATAAAAGTGTAAAAAATTGAATAATCTAGCTTATTGACTTTACTTTTTCGTAAAAAGTGATAGAAAAATTTAAAAATAAGTCATTTAACTTTTAAATATATGCTATGGTCAAAAATAAAAAGAAAGCTCCATGAAGACCAAGAACAGAATTTATATCTCACAAACCCAGGACAAAGATCAAATCCTGACCATGAAGACCAAGAAAAGATACCAAAGATAAGGGTATGTCTCCACAACCTATCGCTCCTGAGATATCTTCATATGTAGCAAAATCAGTCGATAAGTCTAAGACAAAAGATATGATAATTTTATTGTTATTTTTACTTTCTTTTGCACTTTTTGTAGTGTCGTTGTATGTTACATTTATACAAAAAAAAGATATTAGTATTGTTACTCAACAAGAAATCGCAGCAATCGCTAATGTAGAGACAGGAAATATTGATTATAGTCAGTCAAGTACGATAGAGGAGCCTGAAGTAAATGCTATAGTAGAAAAGCAAGAAATCGTTCAAGCTACGATTCAAAATCTTACTCAAGAACAGCAACTCATTATGGATTTGTATCAAGCTGTTAATAATGTAGACATGGATATGTTATATACATTGACGGATGCTCGTCTAGAAGAGTCGAATGTATTCAAAACATATTATAGTAGAAGATGGCTTACTAATTTTTCTGATGGCATCATTGCGCCAAAAATAGTGGTAACAAATATTCAGGAAGTAGCTACTACATCGACCAATCCTAGTATCAAAAATTTCGAATATACACTTGAATATATGCTTGCAAACAATCAACAAAAATTCACGGAAGAACGAGCAACAACATTAATCAAAAAGGGTAAGAATCGAAAAATAGGGAAACTGATGTGTGAGACAAAGTGATGCTCAACTATGCCATTTTTTAATCCAGAGAAATATAAATAAATAGATTAAGATCACCTTCGGTGATTATTAAGCGCTTCGCTTATTAATAGTTAAGAATATAGGAAATATTTTTCAAAAATTCTTAATCCTTAATTTCTTAATTCTTAATTAATTTCAAAGTATGGAAATAACAGATATAGTTGTAGAAGCGAGAAAAGAAATAGAGGCTTTTCGCAAAAAAAATCCCGATGGAGTAGTCGTTATTCGATGAGCGACAGCTACGGGAAAAAGTAAATTGTCGATATTACTTTCAGAATATTTTGAGACAGAAATTATTTCTGCAGATAGTAGACAGATTTTTCGTTACATGAATATTTGAACCGACAAGGTGTCAGATGAAATATTACAAAAGATTCCACACCATCAGATAAATATAGTAAATCCAGATGAAACTTATACATCTGGTCAACGAAAAAACGATACCTACAAGATTATTCCTGATATCCTTGGACGTAAAAAACTACCGATGATTGTTGGATGAACCTGACTCTATATCGATACGGTCTACAAAAATTTCAGTATGCCAGACATTTCACCTGATATGCAGCTCAGAGATGAATTCTTTACCAAGGAAGAAAAGGAACCGTGAATATTACACAAAGAACTTATGAAATTAGATCCTGAAGAAGCTATGAAACTTCATCCAAAATCTACGAGATATATTGTGCGTGCATTAGAAATATTTTACAAAAGCTGAGCAAAAAAAACCGATACCTTCATTTCATTACCACCAAAACGACCATTGTTGATGCTTGGTCTTCGGCGTGAAAAAGAAGACACCAACGCCAAAATCAACGCAAGAGTGAGAGAAATGCTCAAGTGATGACTTATCGAAGAAGTAAAATGATTGTTAGTTAAGTGATATGACAAAAAATTACAATCTATGCAGTGAATCGGCTACAAAGAAGTTGTAGAATTTGTAGAGTGACGTTGCGACTACAAAGATATGGAAAGTAAAATTATGGTTACCACCCACCAGTTAGCAAAAAAGCAACGCAGTCGATTTCGTCGTTATATAGCTGAAGGTATCCAGGCGCCGAGAGAAAAGGTGACATATAAGGTATGGAAATTATCGTAATTTTTTAATCAAAAATGGTATGTATTTTTGAAAGAGAATGTGAGATCGCCACATTTAATTCGCAATGATATTCGTTATTTAATATATTTCATCTGAGTACCCCAAAAACCGTAGATTTCTTTTTTTGTATTCCTTTTTTTGATATCTACCATAACCCATTCGAGGGTTTTTTTTAATAGTTTCCCGATGACAGGTCCCGCAGGGAGTTTTAATTCCTTGATAATGTCTCCACCGTCGACGACGAGATGTTTCATCGTGAATTGTCATTCCTCTTTTTGAAGTTTTTTCAGAATTTCTCTTATATTATCTACATCAGAAAGGTCACTGCTATTTTGTAGAGGATTGTATTGGCCTAGTCTATCAGCCATGGCAATATCCAAGACATTCATTGCTTTTTCGTATCCTGCCTCACTAAAAAATGTTCTTACTTTTTTTTCTCTGTTTTCTTCTTTTGCAAAAATCATTTCTTCTGGAGTATGATGATGTGCAACATACCAAGCAATATCTGTTATTTCTTTGCTAGAGAATCAGAGAGTTTTGAAATCTTTTTGAGTATATTCAGGTGAACTTCTCCTGTGATTCAATGGTCCAGCAATGATAGCTCTAATTTCTTCTTTGCTTAATCATTCGGTGTATGCACCAAATTGATCTACCTTACCTACATCATGATACAACATCGCGAATCTCACAAGTGGATCTTTATTTATTTTTTGTAATTCAAACAAACAGAGGAGTGTATGTGCATAAATATCAAAAGGATGATATCTGATTGGTTGTTCGATGTTTTTTGTCGCATACAACGCAGGGAATAGATATTCTAATAATTGTGCTTCGTCGAGTAATGCAATGAAACCAAAGGGATTGCCTACAGTAAATGATTTTATGATTTCTTCCTTGATTCTTTCTTTGGCGACATTTTTGACTAATCAATTATTTTTTTTGACACTATTCCATGTCAATTTATCAAAATCAAACAATGTAACTTTATCACTATTTTTTCCAGCTGTCCATTTTTCTAGCTTTCCATTTTTTAATTTTTCATTAAGCACATTTACAAACCTAATCGCTCTGATAATTCTCAATGCATCTTCATTGAATCTGTGGTCTGGTTCCCCAACAGCTTTGATTTTTTTATGTATACTGTCGTGGATTCCTTTGTGGGGATCAATGATTATACGTACAGCTTTCGGTTTGCTACTTTCAGGTTTCAGTTGTTTTCACAAAGAAAATATTGTAGCAGATTTTAGTATCGCTTTCAAATGGTCTGTCTGAAATTTTCCCTCAGCAAAAAGGTGAGTAATTGTATTGTGGTCTTGGAGAATAAGCGTATTTAATTCGGTTATAAATATGTATCCATGGTCGTCGAGTCTTTTGAGGAAAGTTTCATCGTCAGAATAAATTTGGATGTTTTTCTTATCAATGAGTGAGGTGTATTCAGCTTTGTATGGCGTGTTAGTATAATACATACAGTTGATAGTAAAGTCTCTTCTCTGGGAATCCAAAAGTAGACTATTGCTTCGTTCAATTTCACCCGGGTGTCTAAAATCATCATATTTTCCTTCGGTGCGTAATGGTGTCAATTCATACTTAATGTCTAATTGGATATCATCTTCCATCTTTTTATTTTTCAATTTTCCCATCTTCTTGATAAGTGTCATAGTTCCAAATTTTTCTGTCATGAAGTAGGACATTCCTGTCTTATCTATCAGTTTATCTAATTTTTTTGGTTCACCAGCCATGGTAAAATCAATATCTGTAGGTTTTTTTTCCAATCATAAAATAATATCTCTGACGCACCCACCAACGAGAAATAGTGTATGTTTGTCTTTGATTCTTTTTTGTAAAAAAGCGATATGTGTATCTAAGTGTTGGAGTTGATTGAATAATAACATATGGTATTTTTTATAGAGATAGAAAGATAGAAAAAATAGTATAGGTAAAGGATAAGTATTTTCAAATAAAAAAAACAAAGGAGTGAGAATATGATATATATTGTATGCAAAAGATAGATAATATGTTGCTTTTGTAGATTGGATTAATAATAAATATTATTATTATGTATTTATGAGCACACTATTTAGTCTGATAATATAAGAAATATGTATACAATACTACAAAAAATAGTCTTGATGTTTTCTTTCTTGATGATATACGGTTTAGTAGGTACACAACCTACTTATGCAACAACATCTACTTCATTTGTACAAGAATGATATTATATGGGAAATGGAACAACACAAACAATATCAGGATTGGGATTTACTCCAAGTATGGTGATTGTAAAAGCACATACTACAGCATGATGAGCTATGTTTAAAACTTCAGCTATGCCTACACCAAATACTGCATATTTTCATGCGGCTTATGATAGTTCAACATCTCAACTACTACTTCATCAAGATTGATTTACAGTGCAATCACTTGCTGCACTCAATCAAGCTAATGTTTATTATACATGGATAGCATTTGGACCTACAAGTTGTTCTGCAGAAGGAAATTATTGTGTAGGATATTATATAGGAGATGGTACACCTACACAGGAAATTGCGCTACCATTTTCATCAGATCTTATACGAATAAAACGTTCTTGAGTAGCTGCAAATCGACATTCGTTACTGATGCCTGATACAACCACACAATTTTTTGATGCATATACACAAAATACCAATGGTGCATATATGGTAGATGTACACAATCATGGATTTGTTGTAGGTACATCAAACAATGCTAATTTATGAATATACTATTATGTAGCATTCAAAAAAACTCCTCATATGATAGATGTAGGAGTATTTACGGGAAATGGGCAAGATAATACAACTATTACTACTGATATTTCTCCTCATATGCTTTTCATAAAAAATGCACAAACTGCTATAGGATCGATGTTTTCTACTATTACGAGCAATGGTGATTTTTCTCATTTTTGGAGAGCAACAGCAAGCATAACAAACGCTATTCAATCACTGGGGACAAATATGTTTCAATTGGGAAGTTATTCTGCAGTAAATGCTAGTGGAAACACAATGTATTGGGCTGCGTTTGAAGGAACATCTTCTACAAAAAAAACTACAGGAAGTTTTTTATTGGCCAATGGTTCATATATATGATCAGATGTTCCATTCTCTTTGACGGGACTATGATTTACTCCAGATCTAGTAATGATAAAACATGATATACAATCTCCAGCACAATATGCTGTTTTTCGTACAAGTATGATGGCAGGAGATTATAGTGCATATCTTGGTGCTGCTTTAGCAGGATTTACTGGTGCTATCATAGGAATGAATGCTGATGGATTTGGTATAGGAACACATACTTCTGTCAATAAAATATGAATAAAATATTATTGGACAGCATTTGGTAATGCATGGACACCCAAGAAAAATAATGGAGCAAAAGATTTTGCAGTAGGGGTATATATAGGAAACGCAATGGACAATAGAAACATATGATCATTACCTTTTACTCCTGATATGGTAGCTATAAAATCTTCATATACCTATGCGTGAGTATGGCGAAATTCAAAAATAGTATGAGATTATAGCAATGGATTTTGAAATGTAGTAGGAGCGCCAAATAATATTCAGAGAAATATTCCTAATGGTTTTCAAGTGGGGAATAGTGCAAATGTAAATGCCAATGCTATGATACACTGGCGATTTGCATTCAAAGAAGGAATAAATTTTGTAGCTGATATGTATATAGGGAATGGAAATATACAATCTATTGATAATGTGTGATTTAGTCCAGATGTGATATGGATCAAAGGTGCATCTACAGCACAAACACTTTCGAGAACAAGCCAACAGACAGGAGCTACCATACAATCATTTACTCCAGTATCTACAGTTACTGATGCCTTTTTGGGTATAGACCCATTGGGATTTAGTATAGGAAATTCGAGTCTTACTAATACTCATAGTACGGTATATCGTTATGTGGCATGGAGAATAGCAGATACACTACCTCCTAATATTATGCACATTCAACCTATAGAATCTTTTACGTCTTCATCTACTCCACAATATATATTTTCTTCTAATGAAGGATGAACTATTATTTTTTCTGGAATATGTGGTTCATATACACATACAGTAGTATCAGGCAATAATACACTCATATTGTGACCATTGTCAGATGGTATCTATTCATGATGTACATTATCAGTTAAAGATCAAGAAAATAATATAAGTAATGTATTGGTGTTGCCTAATTTTGTGGTAGATACTATTGATCCATTCTTGGCTTTTATAGATACAAATACCTTTCCTAGAAACACTTCTGTTGTTGCTATAGCTACAGGAAGTGATGATTTGGCAGGTATACGGTCTACTTGAGTAGTATATAGTATGTTACCATTTACAGTAAATTGTTTGTGAGGTACTTCATGAATATTTACCTTCTCTACAGAATGAATCTATACCGTCTATGCATGTATACAAGATAATGCGGGGCATATTACTACAGGACAACAAACATATACAGTAGATATTATGGCACCTAGTATATATACAGGTATAGTGACTACATCAATAAGTACGCCAACATTTATGTTTTCTACAAATGAAGCAGGTATATTATTGTGGAGTGGAGTATGTATATCATCTACTACAACTGCTTCTTCAGGCACAAATAGTATTATGCTTTCTTCTTTGTCAAATGGGACATATAATAATTGTTATGTTACACTCAAAGATCTGGCAAATAACACATGAATGCGATATCATATTCCTATATTTAGTGTACATGCTGCCGTATTATGATGAGGATGATGAGGATGATGAGGATGAGGATGATTAGAATTTATAGAGACAGAACTACCTGCTGTAAATATTAATGAATATCACGCATCAGAATGAGAAGAATCAGATAGATATTCTCAGGAAATAAAGGATGCATATACGTTTGCATATAGTGCATGAATCACTACACAACCATCAATTCAACAAGCAGATATGGATTGAAAATTAGTAAGGTCTCATATGGCAAAAATGTTAGTAAATTATGCAAAAAATATTCTTCAAAAAGAAATTTTAGTATATACAGGATGTGTGTTTGATGATATACAAACTCAAAATAACGAGTTACAATCTTATATACTGCAAGCATGTAGTTTGGGAATTATGTGAATTGATATGCAAAGCTTTTGGCCAGAGGAGTTCGTAACAAGAGCACAATTCGCTACTGCATTTTCAAGATTATTGTTTGGGGAGCAATATAATGGATATACACCATATTATCAGTGACATCTTGATACACTCAAAGCATATAATATTATAAAAAATACTGATCCAGATCTAGAAGAACTAAGGTGATATATTATGCTAATGTTTATGAGATCGGCACAATAACCATCTATTGGTAATAGATTATAACAAAAAAACTTAGCTATAATACGTAACTAAGTTTTTTTGTTTATCTCTTTTGATTTTGTTTAGTGGAGTATTTTATTGAATATATACTGAAATATTTTTGAATATTCTAGCAAGACATTACAGCTTGTGCAATGATATTGCCTACTGCTTTATCCAAAGGAGATGGAATAATATAATCTACTGTAGGATGTTCTACATAGGCAGCAAGAGCTTTTGCTGCTGCAAGCTTGTGTGTATCAGTAATTTGTGATATCCTTTTGTCCAAAACACCTCTAAATAATCATGGGAATACCAGTAAATTATTGATTTGATTTGGATAATCACTTCTTCCTGTAGCCATGATAAATACTCATCCAGCTTGTGCTTGTTCTATGGTAATTTCGGGAATTGGATTGGCCATAGCAAAGATAATAGGCTTGTCTCACATACGTTGAACATCTTCTGTATGAAGAACATCTGGCTTGCTTACTCCAATAAATACATCAGCACCTACGATAACATCTTTGAGACTTCATGTTTCATTGTTGATGTTATAAGGAGTAAGTTCTTGTTTGTAACGATTGAGATCATTTCTTTGAGTATGAATTGCACCTATAGAATCTGTAAGCACAAGATGGCGTGCTCCATATGCAATCAAAAGTTTACTAATAGCAATGCCTGCTGCACCAGCTCCAGAGAGAACAATTTTAATTTGAGTGATATCTTTTTGTGCAAGTGCTAGTGCATTGATAAGTCATGCTAGGACAACAATAGCAGTGCCATGTTGGTCATCATGAAATACAGGGATAGAAAGTCTTTTCTTGAGCTCTTCTTCTATATAAAAACAATTAGGAGCACTAATGTCTTCTAGATTTATACCTCAAAATGTAGGTGCAATATGTTCTATAGTTTTTATGATTTCATCTGGGTCTTGCGTATCCAAAACGATAGGTATAGCATCTACTCATCCAAATTCTTTGAATAAAATTGCTTTACCTTCCATGACTGGTAATCATGCAAGTCCACCAATATTACCCAAACCAAGAACAGCACTTCCATCACTAACTACAGCAACTGCATTGTTTTTCCGTGTATAGGTATACGCTAATTCTGGGTCTGCATGTATACGTTTACATGGTTCTGCGACGCCTGGTGTATATGAGAGAGAAAGATCATCTCTAGTGGTAAGAGGTACTTTGGATTGTACTTCTAGTTTTCATTTGTAGTGAGCATGGAGCTCCAAAGAAAGAGAAAAATAGTCTTTTGTAGTCATCAGAGAAAAATAATATAAATAAAATTTTTAAGTAAATTACACCATTCAAAAAATAGCAATATAAGGTTTCTTTTCAAGAAGAAACATAACAAAAAAAATCTGAATTTTGTCAAACTCTTATATTTTAGGCGAACAAGAATTGTTCAAAAGTAGTTTTTTAGGCGAACAGGAATCCTATAGTCCAGCAGAGCTGGAGAATCCCGAGCCTTTCCCGCTAAAGCGGGACTGATCTAAGTATGTGAGTTAATGAGTTTTTTTATGGTAGGCGAACGGGGAATCGAACCCCGAACCTTGTCCTTAAGAGGGACCTGCTCTAACCAATTGAGCTATTCACCCATAATAAAATTTTTTTCTTTGGCCCATCTTTCAATATGGCCAGATTTTTTAATCTTTACTTCAAATGCTAACGCATCATTTTTGTCTTTGTATTCAAATCGTCATAATAATTTAATATTTTTTCATATCCTTTTAGTAAAGTAATCATTACCTCTTTTATGTTCATTGACTCTTCTAGGTAAATTATTAGTACATCATACATAATGTTTATTTCATTTTAGGATATATACATAATACATATGATAGTTTTATTGTAAATCGAGCATCGAACCTTTCCCGCTTTAGCGGGACTGCTCTAACCAATTGAGCTATTCACCCATAATAAAATTTTTTTCTTTGGCCCATCTTTCAATATGGCCAGATTTTTTAATCTTTACTTCAAATGCTAACGCATCATTTTTGTCTTTGTATTCAAATCGTCATAATAATTTAATATTTTTTCATATCCTTTTAGTAAAGTAATCATTACCTCTTTTATGTTCATTGACTCTTCTAGGTAAATTATTAGTACATCATACATAATGTTTATTTCATTTTAGGATATATACATAATACATATGATAGTTTTATTGTAAATCGAGCATCGAACCTTTCCCGCTTTAGCGGGACTGCTCTAACCAATTGAGCTATTCACCCATATGTATGTATATATGGAAAATTTTATAGTGATACCTAGAAAAAAATCAATGGTATTTTTATAGATTTATATATTGTATTTTTATAAAAAATATATATAATATAAAAAACAAAAAT
>DZCE01000057.1 GCA_022736375.1 Arcobacter nitrofigilis
TGATTGTGTGATTTGTGTGGCCGGGAGAGGGGGATTCGAACCCCCGGAGGTATGACCCTCGCCGGTTTTCAAGACCGGTGTATTCAACCGCTCTACCATCTCCCGAAAAAAGAAGTATAACTAGACAATAAATGGAGGGGCCATCCAGACTCGAACTGGAGAATAGCAGATTTGCAATCTACGGCCTTACCAACTTGGCGATGGCCCCATACATTTGTGGTGCCCGAAGCCGGACTTGAACCGGCACGACGCAATTGCCGGGGGATTTTAAGTCCCCTGTGTCTACCATTTCACCATTCGGGCCTTGGATAACTATCTATTTTTACTTTTGTTACAATTTTATGGAGCGGGCGAAGAGATTCGAACTCTCGACCCTAACCTTGGCAAGGTTATGCTCTACCCCTGAGCTACGCCCGCATCCGCACCATATTTATTGGGAACGCAATTATAGCAAAAAATATTTTAAATGTAAAGGGTTTGTTATATTTTTTGCTTTAGTGATTTTTATATGGCAATCTTTGAGCTAAAATTGGTATAATAAAAAAAATATTAAAAGGTCTATTTATGAGAAGTGACGAGGTAAAAAAAGGACATCAAAGAGCACCACATAGAAGTCTATTTAGGGCAACTGGAGTGAAAGATGATGATTTTGCAAAACCATTTATTGGAGTTGCAAATAGTTTTATAGAGATAATTCCTGGGCATTTTTTCTTAAATAAAGTAAGTGAAATTATCAAAGACGAGATACGAGCTAATGGCTGTGTTCCATTTGAATTCAATACTATTGGCGTGGATGACGGGATAGCAATGGGACATGATGGAATGCTGTACTCTCTTCCAAGCCGTGAAATTATCGCTAACTCTATTGAGACTGTGATGAATGCACATAAACTTGATGCGATGATAGCTATACCAAACTGTGACAAGATAGTCCCAGGAATGATAATGGGGGCATTGAGAGTAAATGTACCAACAGTTTTCGTGAGTGGTGGACCGATGGCAAAAGGATACACAAAAGATGGTACTCCGATTGATTTAGCTACTGCGTTTGAGGCTGTCGGGAAATTTGAAGCTGGTGTTATAGATGCCGATGAGCTTCATGATATAGAGTGCAATGCATGTCCTAGTGGTGGTAGCTGTAGTGGAATGTTTACGGCAAACTCCATGAATACTCTGATGGAAGCCATGGGTATAGCGTTGGCTGGAAATGGTACGATTTTGGCTCTTACTCCAGAGCGTGAAGCACTTTATAGAACTGCGGCTAGAAGAGTTTGTGAAATAGCTCTTATGGAGCAATCAGACCAAGAGAAGTATAAAATACAAAATATCCTAAATGAAAAAGCAGTGCACAATGCATTTGCAGTTGATATGGCGATGGGTGGAAGCTCAAATACTGTACTACATATGTTAGCAATTGCCAAAGAAGCAAATGTGGATTTTAAACTAGAAAATATTAATGCTATTAGCAAAAAAGTTTCTCATATTGCAAAAATCAGTCCAAGTTTAACAACTGTGCATATGCAAGATATTGATAAAGCTGGTGGGGTAAGTGCTGTGATGCACGAGATGAGCAAAAGAGGAGATGATATACTGCTTGATAATCTAACTATTACTGGTGAGAGTATATTAGAGCGAATCGCAAATAGTGAAATCAAAGATACAAATATCATTCATACGATAGAGAATCCATATAGTGCTGTGGGTGGACTTGCAATTCTTTATGGCAATCTTGCCGAACAAGGAGCAGTTATAAAGACAGCAGGTATCACCGGAAGCCGTCAATTTAGAGGTACTGCTGTATGTTTTAACTCCCAAGATGAAGCAGTAAAAGGTATTATTAACCATAAAGTACAAGCTGGAAATGTGGTGGTTATACGATATGAGGGTCCAAAGGGTGGCCCAGGAATGCAAGAGATGCTAGCACCAACTAGCTTGATTATGGGAATGGGGCTAGGAGATAAGGTTGCCCTGATTACTGATGGTAGATTTAGTGGTGCCACAAGAGGAGCTAGTATAGGTCATGTAAGCCCTGAAGCTGCTGAGGGCGGACTTATAGGACTACTAGAAGATGGTGATGAGATATATATTGATGTAGATAATTATATATTAGAAGCTAAACTTACTTTTGAAGAGATTGCCCTAAGAAGAGATAATTTCACACCTATTGTAAAACCACTTACAAGCAGATGGTTAAAACAATATAGAGCTTTGGTAACAAATGCAGCCAATGGAGCTGTTTTGGAAGCCGAGTAGGTGTAGACAATACGCCTAACTAATTAAGCTTTTACTCTTTTAGCACCTCTATAGCTATTTTTGTAAAAAGTACTATCAAGACTAGTTTCTACAACTTGATGTTTTGCTGAGCTTGCGTGTATAAATCTATTATCACCAACATAGATACCAACATGATTAACGCCTTTAGTTTTGTTTCTTGAGGTGTCAAAAAATACTAAATCTCCTGGAAGTAAAGAGTCTCTTTCTATTGATTGACCAGTGCGAGATTGAGCGTTTGCAGTTCTTGGTATGGTTACACCTTTTTGTTTATAAGCATATGTAGTTAATCCAGAACAGTCAAATGTATTTGGACCTACAGCACCCCAAACATATTTCTTGCCTAGTTTTTGCTGAACAGCATTTGGTATAGATGCAAACTTATTTTCATCTACTGCATAATTGTTTGTTTCAGATTTTGCAACTTCATTAGTTTTGTTAGGAATATCAATTATTTTTCCTACTTTTAATATAGTTTTGTTTTTAAGATTATTTATTGATTTTAGCTCGCTTATTGTAGTGTTGTTATTTTTTGCGATACTAGAAAGTGAATCTCCATCTTTAATGGTATATTGTGAAGCGAATAAACTTGTGCTTAGCATCATTGATGCCATAATTAATACTCTTTTTTTCATTATTTTCCTTTTGTGTGTGATACTTAATGATCCTTGTTATTTTGTAATTGATTTAAAATTCTATCTGAATATTGTTAACGAAAAGTAAATATGTTGTGAAAGTTTAGTTTTTATATGGTGTAAATATGGTGACTTGACCATATTTAATTCAATAATATTTTATTTAAACAAATCCGATAATGCTGTTGTATCAGTCGTTTTTTGAGCCACTTGAGTATTTGCATCTGTTTTTGGAGCCGATGTTCCCTCTACTTCTTTTAGTTCAATAGTGTATCCTGTAAGCATTGATGCCAGACGAATATTAATCCCGCTTCTGCCTATTGCTTTAGCTTTTTGATCAGCAGTGATTGTAGCTACTGCATTTTTGTCTTTTATTGTAACATGCTGAACCATTGCAGGGCTTAATGCTCTCATTATAAATATTTCAGGGATTGTTGAGTACTCGATGCAGTCTATATTTTCGCCAACTAGCTCATTGCTAACTGCATTTATGCGCACGCCTTTTGTTCCTACAGTTGCTCCAATTGGGTCAATATTTGATTGATTTGATCTAAGTGCTATCTTTGCTCTCTCTCCGGGAATTCTAGCACTACTTATAATTTCAATAACTTCATCAGCAATTTCTGGAACCTCTTTGGCTAATAATGTTTCTAAAAATTTCGGAGCAGTTCTAGTTAATTCCAAAAATAGACCAAATTTCGGGTCAATGCTTACAAAGCGTAGAAGTGTTTTCACAGTATCTCCTGCTTTGAATTTTTCGCCTTTGATACGGTTTCTCAAAGTTAATACACCTTTTAGCTCGCCTATCTCTATATATGTGTTCTCTTCAGCGTCAACCCTAGTTACGATACCTATCATTAATGTGCCAACTTTATCTCTATATTTTTCAAAGATTGTTTGTTCAATTCTTCTTTGTATATGATATTCTAATTCTCTAAAAAGATTTGCTGAGGCTGTACGACCATAATTTTCTAGGATAAAATCTGATTTTAACTGATCGCCAATCTCAATGGATGAGTCGAACTCTTGAGCAGTCTCAAGTGCCATAAAACTATCAGATTCCATTGCTAGCCTCTCATCATCATTTTTTACAATTTTTATACATCTTTGGATTGTGTAGTCTTTTTTTGACATATCAAAATTCACTTCAAAGCTACTCTCTTGCGTTGTAAGTTTCTTGGCCGTGTTGATCAATGCTTCTCTAAATGCCTCAAGAGCGTGTTCGGGCAATATATTCTTCTCGTGAGCAATAGCTTCCACTGTATCTAAAATTTTTTCCATTATATTTCCTTAAATAGTATAAATCCACAATAAACCTCGTAAAAGAATAATTAACAATTAATTTTACCAATGGGAGTATTTGTTTTCTTGTAGTAATGGAATTATATCTCAACAACCCTTTACGCAAAATTAAGTATAATATATCTATCAAAACATGTAAGAACAATATGCATAACTATGGAGAGAAATATGAAACTTAAATTAGCAAGAACTACACTAAAAGGCAAGCCAAAAATAGTAGAAATAGAAGAGATAATAGCAGAATTAGCTACAAAGTCAATCTTTTATTTTGACAAAGAAAATTCACACAAAGAGCTAAAAGAGCTTATAGAGTTTTTTGAAGAGAAAGGCTATAGTGTATATATGAGAGAAGTCAAGTATGGACTTGATGAGAACGAATATGTATATGAAGTTCATATTATATAAACAGCAATCAAGGTGAATAAAAAATTATATATTGAAACTCTCGGCTGTGCGATGAATAGTCGTGATAGTGAGCATCTCATAGCTGAATTATCAATAAAGGAAAATTACTCTCTTACAACTGAAATAACCGATGCTGATTTGATTATCATAAATACATGTAGTGTTAGAGAAAAGCCTGTTGCGAAACTGTTTTCTGAACTAGGCGTATTTGCGAAATACAAAAAAGATAGTGCAAAAATTGGTGTATGTGGATGTACCGCTAGCCATTTAGGAAAAGAGATAATCCGTAAAGCTCCTGTTGTGGATTTTGTTCTTGGAGCTAGGAATGTATCTAAAATTACACAAGTACTGCATCAAAAACATGCTGTTGAAGTTGATACTGATAATGATGATAGCTCATTTGATTTTAGTGAATATAGAACGAATCCATTTAGGGCGATGGTAAATATCTCCATGGGTTGCGATAAATCATGTACATTTTGTATAGTTCCAGCCACCAGAGGTGAAGAGATATCAATTCCAAGCGAGCTAATAGTATCAGAGATACAAAAAGCAGTGGCAACTGGAGCAAAAGAGATTATGCTTTTGGGGCAAAATGTAAACAATTACGGACGACGATTTAGTAGTGAGAGTGAAGTAAAAGATTTTACAGGATTATTAAAGAAAATAAGTCTCATGGATGGATTAGAGCGAATAAGATTTACATCCCCCCACCCACTGCACATGGATGATGAGTTTATAGAAGAGTTTGCTAGTAATCCGAAAATATGCAAGCAGATACATGTTCCATTGCAAAGTGGCTCTACAAAAGTTCTAAGAGAAATGAAGAGAGGTTACACAAAAGAGTGGTTTATCAATCGTTGCGAATTGATACGACGATTAGCTCCTAGTGCTACTATTTCAACAGATATTATAGTCGGATTTCCTAATGAAAGCGAAGAGGATTTCAAAGAAACCATGAGTGTGCTAGATAGTGTAAGATTTGAACAACTCTTTTCATTCAAATATTCATCAAGGCCACACACAGCTGCTGCTGAGTATGATAATCAAATAGACAATGATATATCGGGCGAGAGACTAACAAGACTGCAATCAAGGCATACAGAGATACTTGATGAGGTAATGGACACACAATTAGGGAGTGTTCATGAAGTTTATTTTGATGAGCTAAAAAGTGAAGGCAGAGTTTCTGGTAGGAGCGACGATGGCAAACTGGTATTTGTAAAAGGTAGCGAAGAGCTGCTTGGACACATAGTACAAGTAAAGATAGAAAAAGTATCCAGAAGTCTGCTTGAAGGCATTGTAATCTAGCCATGAAAGATAAACTAGAGATATTGTTTAGCTTATATATTGCACCTTTGATTATCTATATTTTTATGAGAATCTTGTGGTTTACATTGCGTAAGGAGATTCATTTTATTGACATTGTGGACGATTCACAATTTGTATGTGCTTGTTGGCATAGTGAGCTTCTCATTTCAACTCAAGCATATCGTAAAGTCCACCCACAACACAAGGCAAATGCAATGGTTTCGCAGCATACGGACGGTGAAGTAGTAGCTCGAATAATGAATTTTATGAAGATTAAACCACTTAAAGGATCAAGCTCTAAAGGTGGAGTTAAAGTTCTTCTTCAAGCGTTAGATGTTTTAAAGCATGGTGAAGAAGTGCTTATAACTCCAGATGGACCAAGAGGTCCTAGGCACACCATAAATGATGGTATCATCTCACTTGCTCAAAAACTAAAGTTGCCTATTTTGACGATGAATTTCAGTGCGAGTAGTTATTGGCAATTACGCAGTTGGGATAAATTTGTAATACCAAAGCCATTTAGCAAAGTAGATATTTATGCTCAAACTATTAGAGTTGATAAGCTAACAAACGCAGAAGCAAAAGAGTTGCTCAAAAAAACTATGCTGAGATATACGATTATATAATAATGAAAAAAGAATTCTATCTATATTGCAATGAATTTTTAAAATATCTACTTGAAATTAGAGGGTATTCGCCAGAAACCGCTACTACTTATAAAATCGCAATCAATCAGATGATAGAATTTTCAACAATTAGCCAAGATGACGAGTTGATTACAATTGAGATTACACCTCTTCGTATCAAAATAATCAAAAACAGTAAAAAGACAGTGGCAAAGAAGTTAAGCGCTATTCGTTCATTTGTTAAATTTTTAGAAAATCACAAAAATATGAAGATTGAGCTTCGACCAAACGAGTCAATTAAAGTACCACAAACTTTACCAAAACCAGTGGATGAGTCATATATTGTTGAGGCCATAGGTGGTGCAACTCTTGAAGAGAAAACCATACTCTATTGCTTATATGGACTTGGACTGCGTATAAGTGAGCTCTCAAATCTGAAACTTGTAAATATAAATGACGGATGGGTGCAGGTGCGAGGCAAGGGTGATAAGGTGCGAGAGCTTCCGATTGTTCCTGAATTGGTAGCTATTATTAAAGAATATATAAATATGTACGCACCGAAAATATATCTATTTGAAAATAATAACATACAGCAAAGTGCATCAAGATTGAGGTACAAAGTGGGCAAAATATTTGCTACTCATGGCATTAAGGCAACCCCTCACCAGCTTCGCCACTCTTTTGCTACGCATCTACTGAATAATGGAGCTAGAATCTCAGATGTGAGTGAGCTACTAGGTCACTCGACGATGGCAGCAACTCAGATATATACTCGCCTAGGAACTACCAAAAAGCTAAATGAATATATGAATGCCCACCCACTAGCTAAAAAATGATTTTATCCATTTTTGGACTAGAGATAAAAGGGCAAAAATTGCAAATGTAGAGACTATACAATATGGTGCTTGTGAAATAAATGACTTGTCCATACTCGCTATTTTTAAGATAACCAAAATCCATACAACCACCATAATAATAGTGATAAGCCGTATGCTCCAAGTAGCAATTCTTTCTTTTTGTATATTGTTCATAGCAGTATTTTATCCTAATTGGATATAATTTTAAATAAATCCCAACAAGAGTATAAATGCAACGATTTGAAGCGTATCTAAAATCACACTTATTACAAGTTTCTAGCTTTCATCCATGCTATGAGAGTTCTTTGGGTGAGATGCTTGATGCTGGTGGCAAGAGATTTCGCCCTCAGCTTTTACTCGACCTAGTAGAAGCGCATGAACCTCTTTTGTACAATTCGGCACTCTCTGTAGCTTTGGCAATAGAGGCATTTCACACCTATTCTCTAATTCATGATGATTTGCCAGCTATGGATAATGCAAGTTTGCGTAGAGGTAAAGAGACTTTACATATAAGATATGATGAAGCAACTGCAATATTAGTCGGAGATGCTCTAAATACAGAGGCTTTTTTACTTATAGCAAGGTCACCTCTTAGGTCTGATATTCGTATAGAACTTGTGGAGATACTAGCAAGTAATGGTGGAGCTTCAGGCATGGTTCTAGGTCAGGCTCTTGATTGCTATTTCGAAAATCAAACACTCTTGGTTGAACAAGTAGAATTTTTACACCAAAACAAAACAGCCAAACTTATAGCAGCAAGTCTAAAGATGGGTGCTGTGATTGTTGATTTAGAGCAGGGCGAACAAGATAAGCTTTATACTTTTGGGCTTGATTTGGGTCTATTATTTCAGATACAAGATGATATTATCGATGTAACACAAAGTGACGATGAAGCTGGAAAAACTACAAGCAATGATGAGGCAAAAAATAGCTTTGTAACTATTCTAGGTCTAGAAAAGAGTGTAAATTATGCAAATGATTTGGCATTAAAGCTAGAGCAAAATCTAAATAGCTTTGATGTGAATACGAAACAAGCTTTACAAAAATCAGTAGCCCACTATTTATGGCGACATAAACAAAAATCAAATTAATAAAGGAATAAAATGCCAAACAGCCCAGAGAATATAATGAGAAAAAAAATGGCTAATACCATACGCTTTTTAGCTGCAGATATGGTACAAAGGGCAAATAGTGGACACCCCGGTGCTCCTATGGGTCTAGCTGATATTGCAGTTGTACTTAGTGAACATTTGCGTCATAATCCAAAAAATCCTAAATGGCTAAATCGTGATAGATTGGTATTTTCTGGTGGTCATGGTTCGGCTTTGATATACTCTTTGCTTCATCTTTGGGGCTATGATTTGAGCTTGGAAGATTTGAAAAATTTTCGTCAACTAGATAGCAAAACTCCTGGGCATCCTGAGTTCGGGCATACTGATGGCGTCGAGATAACGACTGGACCACTAGGGCAAGGAATTGCTAATGCAGTTGGATTTGCTATGGCGGCTGCTTACACAGCAAATCAAGTAAATAGTGAAACTTGTGAACTTATTGATCATAAAGTTTATTGTCTTTGTGGAGATGGCGATTTACAAGAGGGTATTAGCTATGAGGCTTGTGCAATGGCAGGACACTTGAAATTAAAAGATTTAATACTTATATATGATAGTAACTGTATCACTATTGAGGGTGATACAAGTATTGCGTGGAGTGAAGATGTAGCAAAGCGTTTTGAAGCTCAAAATTGGAATGTGATAGCTATAAATGGACATTGTTATAGAGATATTGATGAGGCATTAAGTGAGTCTAAAAAATCTACAAAACCTACTATTATTATAGCAAATACGATTATAGGTCGTGGTGCTGACGGGCTAGAGGGGAGTCATGAGACGCATGGCTCTCCACTTGGATGTGATGTTATAGCTACTTCAAAAACGAAAGAAGGATTTGATGCTAACGAGCATTTCGCAATCCCCGAAGATGTATTAGTTCGTTTTAGATGTGCTGTTGAGCTTGGAGAGATGCATGAAAAAGAGTGGATACATAGACAAAAAGAAGCTCCACTATTAGAGCAAAATGAGGCACTTTCAAGGCTATTAAATCCTGATTTTAGCTCTATCGAGTATCCTGATTTTAGTGGTAAAAGTGAAGTGGCCACTAGAGATAGTAATGGCGAGATATTAAATGCAATAGCAAAAGCAATTCCGTCATTTATTGGTGGTTCGGCTGATTTGGCACCATCAAATAAAACAGAACTAAAAAACATGGGCGACTTTCCAAAAGGCAAAAATCTGCACTTTGGAATCCGTGAGCATTCAATGGCCGCTATTACAAACGCCATGGCACTTTACGGGACGGTCATTCCGTTTAATGCAACATTTTTTGTCTTTAGTGATTATCTAAAACCAAGTGCTAGAATAGCTGCCTTAACTGGGATACAAAACTTTTTTATATGGACGCACGATAGTATAGGCGTGGGCGAAGATGGTCCTACGCATGAGCCAATTGAACAGATTAGTCAATTTAGAGCGTTGCCAAACTTCTATCTATGGAGACCTGCTGATGCTAGCGAAAATGTAGAAGCATGGAAAACAGCTCTAAATATGAAAGCTCCTCATGGGTTTGTGCTTAGTCGTCAAAAACTAAAAACTCTAAAACCTACTAGAGATTTTGGAGAGGTAAGCAATGGTGCTTATTTGCTAAAAGAGAGAGATGGTGCTACTCTTACGCTGATGGCAAGTGGTAGTGAGCTTATGCCTGCACTTCAAGCTGCTTGTCATTTGGAAATGATTGGCGTAAAAGCCAATGTGGTTTCCGTGCCATGTTTGGATCTGTTTAATGAGCAAAGCAGTGAATATAAAGCTAGAGTAATCAATCCTGCCACAAAAGTATTAGCTGTTGAGGCTGCTACAGCGGTGGAGTATTATAGATATGCTGATGATGTTTTAGGCATGGAGAGTTTTGGTGCATCTGCTCCTGCTGAATTGTTGTTTGAGAAGTTTGGATTTACAAT
>DZCE01000155.1 GCA_022736375.1 Arcobacter nitrofigilis
TTTTTTATCGTCGTGAAATTCGGTCTCCGTATAGATATGGTTATGTCAATCGGTCACTAGATATCTCTTCGTTAATTAAACTATTCGCGAACAGTAACTCATCTTCAGTTAACTTATACTTTAATTTATCAACTATGTGATAAGGAAATCTCTGTGGGGTGAAATCCGAAAGATCGATCTTCTTTAATTTATATAAACCGTCATCTTTTATATTATTAACTTTATTATCATTCTGTACTAACTTTACATTGAACGGTAACGTGTCGAACAATGTTGATATCCTATATTTATCATCTTCGTTGTTATAAAAAAACCTAAATGATGAGTTATCTGGATATTTAGATATTTTCTCCGTTATCTCTTCGTTACTTAGGCTAGATTTAACATCCATAAATATATCAGCATTTATATTTTCTATAAATACTATAACCTTAGTACTCCCATTTACAATTGTTATTGTGGAACCTTTCGGTTCTTCTTCTCCAAATTTATATCTACCAAAACTTCCCGTTGGTATTATTCTACCTTTAACATTTCTAGTATGGTGATGTCCTATATAGATATAATCTTCTACTATGTCTAAAAACTTAGAAGAGTCTAACCGCACATTATATTCGTCGTGCGCCTCTGGTAGTTGAAAATCAAACACGCCGTGCATAACAGCTTGATCCACTTTCTTTAAGCCATATCTATTCAGACAACTAATAGTCATATCCCAGATGCTATCCGCGGTACCCATGTTGTCCGGGATAAATAAAGTAGATATTCCTCTCTTTTCGTCAATAAATATATCTATAGTATCATAGTATCGGATAGATCCATTTTTCGGTATAATATCTAATAACGTACCGACTTGACCATAATCGTGACTTTGTGTACCTTCAACCCACAATATAGTTATATTCCATTTACAAGAATATTCCTCTAGGAATCGAAATAATCTTATAGCTTCACGTAGCATAGTGGAAGCCATGTTTAACAGTTTATCGAAAAAGTCCCCACCTATAACTAAGTATGTGGCGGTTGAAAATTCTTCTACATTTATATTAAAGTGGGATATGACATCATCCACCAGTTTCGGGCTATTTGATTTTCCAATATGTAAATCCGATATAGCTACAGTTTTATAAAATTTCATTTTAATCCAGTCTCTGTAATATCTTTTATTGTCTTGGGACGACGTGTGTATTTATTAGGTATATTTAACTTTATGAAGGTGAACAATATACGTTCTTTATTAGAAGGACCTATTCTATATCTAACAAGTTCTTGAAATCCTCTAGGCATTATATATAACATATTATCTTTAATCATATTATTCTGACTTATAGTTCCATCTTCTTTCATGATGATTATTTCTGTTGAACCACCTAGAGATAACATAGCCATTGTCGACATGACACCGAAGTCATCTTTTAGTATATCATTACTATCAATATGTGTTCTACTCTCTGTACCTTTTGGAAAAAAGTTTATTAAAACAGAATTGAACTTTTGGTGTTTATCATTAGTTACATTATATATCCCTTTTATGATAGTCCCGATATCGTCTGGTATAACTTTGATAGGATGACGTTTATTTAAATAATCATAGTGCGAATCCCCGTACCATAGCGTACTAAATTTACCAGTTTTTTGTCCTTGTGATATTATTCTCTTTTTTAATTCTTTAAATATTGGCATTTCGATATTCATACTTTCATATATCTTAATAGTAGATTGTTCATTTAATATTTCTGATAGTACCATAGCATGAGATATATCAGTTTTAGCAAAGAAATCGGTTAACATTTTACCATCCGCTACACGAAATAATTCTGATCTTAAATAGGGATTCTCATTTAAATATTGTTCCCATAATCCTTTATACTCTTTATATATCCGCTCTGCTGATATTTTTCTAATCGGAGATTTACCTCTAGCGTCTAACCAATGTTTCACTTTGCCCCTATATCCTTTTATATCTAGTTGATATACTTCCTCTATTGTTTTACCGTTCTTGAGCTTGGCGTATAGTGCGCTGAAATTTCTATCCCCTAATGATGATACTTCATAACCAGTCATAGGTGATTTAACTATTCTTCCCCATTCCAACATTATGCTCCCCTTTATTTTATTTATTGTATTTTGTCATAAAAAAAATATTTGAATAAATTTAAAAACGTATAGAATATTAACAAAACAACTAGTTCGCCCTAGTTGTTTTGAAATCTTATTTAATTTCCTGCCCATA
>DZCE01000156.1 GCA_022736375.1 Arcobacter nitrofigilis
GTGTGCCAGTAATAGAACCTGCTGGTGTTATACGCTCTAGTAAATCGCCTATGTTTTCACGCCAATTTGTGTTCAATGTACCACTTATTTTGCTGCTAACTTGCAAAAGCTCTTGCTCTCCTGCTTTGATACTCTCTGTGTACCTAAAATCATCTACTCTGATTTGACTAGCCACCATGCCTATATCATTTCTCATCAAATCAGTTATCATAATATGCTCTGCTAACTCTTTTGGATTAGCTAAGATTATCTCTTTTGCATTTGGCACACTTATATCAATAGTCCCTTTCATGGGATATGTTGATATGGTGTTATCTTTTATCTCTATAAATTTCTCAGGAGAGAAACATATAAATTCACCCTTGAAATAGAGCTTGTATCTAGCTCGTGATGCACCAAAAATCTCTAGTAAGCTCAAATCTGTATATATAGGGGTTTTAAATGTGAGATTAAGCAGATATGTATCTCCAGCTTTTATATGCTCTATCACGCTATCAAATGCTTTTTTATATTCACTGAAATCTATGACGCTTTTAGTAAACTCATAGCTTTTCTTTAATGGACTGGGCTTAAAATTCCTATAAGCCCCTAGTTTGTAGTAGATGTCACTATCCAAATCACTTAGTGGTGATACAAAAATGGAGCTTTTATCATACGAAATAACAAACAAAAACGGCACTCCAAGCGAACCTAAACGGTTGCACTCTGCAAAGCCATCAGCTTGCCCAAACAATCCCATTACGAATCTAAAAGTAGTAGTTTGAGTATAGCCATTCTTACAAATACACCATTTGTAACCTGTGTTAACACTTTTGATCTTTTATCACTTAACATCTCATCGCTGATATCTATATTTCTCATCACAGGTCCTGGGTGCATTAGCACAACATCTCTATTTCCAATTACCTCATTGGTAATACAATAATGGCTAGCATACTCTTCATAATCATCAAACACTGGCTTTTCATGCCTCTCTAGCTGAGCCCTTAAGCTAATAATCACATCAATACTATCTATTATCTCTGCTAGATTATCCACTTTTTTAAACTTATCTTCGGTTGGCATAAATCCATCAGGAGCAACAAGTGTGAGTTCAATCCCAAAGCGAGGAAATAGTGCCATAATAGAATTAGCTACCCTAGAGTTGGCTATATCTCCCACTATCGCTACTCTCTTGCCACTAGTATCGCCAAAATGTTCTTTTATAGTAAACAAGTCTAGTAGTGCTTGTGTAGGATGAGCATAGTTACCAGCTCCAGCATTTAGCACAGGGGTGGTTTGCATATCTGCTAGTATTCTTGGTATATCATTGCTAGAGTGGCGAATTATGACACCATCAGGATCCATAGCACATATATTTGCAAAAGTATCCTCTACACTCTCGCCTTTGCTTGTACTGCTCTTTGATGGGTCTAAGTGTATTACGCTTGCCCCTAACTTTTTAGCAGCCACTTCAAATGAGCTTCTGGTTCTAGTAGAGTTCTCAAAGAATAGTGTAAAAAGCAACTTGCCTCGCAGAAGTGCTGGGTTTGTTTTAGCTTTTTTAAATCTGTTGGCGTCATCTAATATATCATTTATTTGTGAAATCGTTAAATCATCCATAGAAATAAGGTGTTGCATTTGCTATCCTTTTTATTTTATTCTCTAATCTCGAGCTAAGCCCGAAATTAGGTCTTCAACAGACGGTTCATGTGACTAGTCGCATTAATTTTATTCTAAAGTTTTAAGCCATACCCAAGATTAGTTAAATATTCTGTAATTATATCAAATGGATAGTAAATAGTAAAGTTATCTAGTAAATATTCTCTTTGCGAGACGAATAATTGAGCGAAAAATTACAAATACAACATAGCCAATTAGAGTAAAAATCAAAGGGTGAGCCGCTCCCATACCGTATGCACCTGCACTTGGCAACGCCAAAATATGCTCAAGTGGATAATTTGTCCACTCCTTAAAATGCATGCCAATCGCAAGGAATAGAAATATTCCTATAAATATATATATCTCTTTTTTCATTCTAATTCTAATCCTTATAATTATTATTAGCATAATAGCAAAAACTATTTAAAATGATAAGTCAAAATAAATAATACTATAACCATATATAATATATTAACTTTTTATTAAATAATTAACAAAATTAGTAAAAGTTAATGTATAATTAGCTCGTAACAAAATTATTTTAAAGGGAAAAATTATGAAAAAAACATTATTAATTTCAGTAGTA
>DZCE01000058.1:0-8749 GCA_022736375.1 Arcobacter nitrofigilis
CCAAAGTTACTTTCTATGTAAATAGTATCTACCTTATTTACCTTAGCCAATAAGGAAAGCTTAACAAGATTCTCTTCTTGATATCCTCCTGTTATACCCCCACATTCTACAACATATAGTTTACCATGTAAATACTTTATGATAGCATACCCCATTTCATCAGCCCCTCTACCAGAAGGGTCAATAGCCATAACAGTAAACTGGTAAGCAGCAAACTCACTATCTATAAATATAGGGCTGTAGCAGCAATCACCAGTGAACCCTATATTAGGCATCTCCTTAATTACTTGTCCTCTATGTGAGCTATATGATAAAGATATAGGGCCTTTCTCCCTATCTATATCCATTACAATCATATCACCCTGTTTCAAAGGAAACTTATTACTATCACTTAATGAAGTATCCAACATGTATTGTAATCTAAAGTATGATTTACCTACAGAGGCTTCCCTCTCAAGTAAATCCTGGTGTGTGAACCTTGTATCAGTGATATCCCCTACTTGTTTACCTTTCATTATCATATCTTCTATATAGGGAGCTAATGTTCCATTATATATATTAACATTACTTGGTATCCTAGCAGTCCATACCCTTACAAGGAAACCCTTATCTCTAAATCTATTATAGATACTATCCCCTGTTTGAGGTGTACCTAGTGCTACTATATTAGCTTCAACATTCGTCTGTAGAATAGAATCAAATTCATTTATCTGTTCTATTATCTTACTTCTCATAATCTCAGTAGCACTATTAATACTTGTTTCAACATCATCGCTAATTAAAAGGGATGCTCTGTTCCCCTGTAGTTGACTGGTGATACCTAAACACTTTACTGAGGGCTGTACTGTGACATTACACCCTTTAACATCAAAGGCCATAACACTGTTTCTCTGGTCTATACCTGGTCTTAGATGAGCTAATAATGGTATTGTATGCAGTAGCTTATGTATAAATGTACTGATTGCTGTAGCATGTGTACCAGAAGCAGATACAATTAGTATCTTCTCATTAGGGTTTCTGAGTAGTCTCCATGTAGCATACGCTCCTGTTAGATATGTTTTACCACACCCCCTGAAAGCTTCTATTAGAATCCTCCTATGCCCCTCTTGTAGTGTGTGAGCAATATCCTTCTGTATTGGTGTAGCCCTTGGTAGATTAATATGTGTCCATACATAATCAATATAAGCAGGGAAACTAGTAATATATTTCTTTATATTCTCTTCTTCAATCATTTTATTATCCTTTATCCTTTATTTAAAGCCCTTAGGAGAGCCTAGGAGCCACTTTAATCATTTAGACTGGTCAAAGTATGCCTAGGCTCTAAAAAGGCTTGTAGGGCCTCTTAGTAAGTGTATTCCTGCTCACTAGCTAAAAACTGTTGTATTAAGTTTTGCATAGGTTTGCTCTCAACAACATCAACGGTTATCTCATTATCCTTGAGGAACTTTAGTATAGCACTAACTTCCCCTGGGGCTAATCGCTCCCCAGAGATTAATAACTCTGTGAAGTAAGAAGCCATCTTATCATGTAATGTATTTAGTGTTTCAATACTTGCTTTCTTATTCATTATATTCTCCTTCCATAACATCGTCATCTGGTGATAAGGCATCTGCTTGCTGCGTCTTATTTGATGTATATCGTTCTAGTAAATCTTTGTTCTCATCCATTAACTTATACATAGCATACTGTTTAGCCTTGGACATTATATCCTTTAAAACAAACTGTTTACTACCTTCCAGACCATCTTTATTATTAGTCAACACCTTCCAAGTACTACTATTAATAACAGACAGAGCTATCTCAGAGTATTTATCACCAATGTCTTGTGAATAAGTCTGATATTGTTCTGGTGTTAACTCAATATTTGTGTCTGGGAGTGTCTTAGGTGGTTTTTGGAAAGAGATATTACTCTCCCTCATAGCTTTTGTTAATGGGTCATTAGAATTCTCAATACCCGCTTCAAAGGGATTCCAAGAAGAACGAGCTGGTACTACTCTCCCCCTATAATCAATCTTAGCAGCTAATCCCTCAGAGAGCCCTGGTATCTTAGCTTTAAAAGCATCACTGATACTATTTATCTCATGTGCTACAGGGTCTATCGCTCTTGTTATTGCTGGAAGATAATTAGGAACAAAAGAAGATGAGAAGTTTCTAATCCAAGCCTGTACTTTATGTTCCTCACCAGAACCAATAGCATCAGAGAATGAGGTTATTCCTTGCATATATGCTTTATCAACAAAGTTATTAATAAAGGATACTAGTGCACCTGTTATAAGCTCATCTGTCTTAGTATCAATTCTATCTGATGTTGACATAATAACATGAGCATCAGCAGCAACACCAAGGAACATAGCTATTGGGTCCATTCTATTTAGAGGTATGTATTCTATAGTACCATCTTTCTTTACTACTCTAGCAGCATAAGGTCTCCATCCCTCTTGTCGTTGTGTTGCATCCTTACCTGATGGTAACATACCAGTAATCTTACCTTCTTGAGCAAGTGTGTAGAAACCATACAAGTAAGCAGCACCTATCAATGAGTGTGTTGTAATCTCTTTTAATATTTTACCATCCTCAACTGTTAGAGGCTTACCAGTAGCCCATTTTGTAACTGTTTTTCTATAAGTATCATTACCAAGGGTATTAATTATTGGTATTCTATTACCAAAATACTTCATTAGGTTTATAGGTGTTCTTAAGAAAGGAACAATAAATCTAGCCTCTGGGTTTGAATATAGGAAGCTCTGAGCTGCCTTCATTCGTGCACCACCTTCCTGAGTAAATGTACTTTTTCTAGCGGTATCAATAGAGACATCATAAAGTGTTTCCAGTTTGTCTGCATAAACACTATTAAATGTAGCTAAGTGGTCAATAATATCTTGCTCAACCTCACCTACTGGTGCCATCTTAACTTTAACCCAGAAATCCATATCATTCATTAACTGATTAGCCCTATCTGCTACAGCAGAACCTACAAGTCCCTCTAGCTTAGCTGTTTTGAATGCCTCTGATTGTAGCTTCATTCTATAAGTTATTGTCTTAAAGAATTCATCAGTAGCTCCTAAGAGTCGTGTAGGAATTCTAATAGCTGTACCTAGTGAATCAACGAGAGCAGCCTTAGTAGGAGAAGTAATATTAAAAGCTGTAGAAGATAGAGCATCAGGTATCTCGTGCTTAGTAACCTTATCTAAATTACTAGCTCCTCTCATAAATGCTTTACCAAATGCTCCAGGAGCTTCTAGGAGACCTTTAAAGTACCCTGCAAGTAGATACATACCATCTGACATATCGTCTGCCATTGCTAGGTGTGTGATTAATGTATCCAGGGACATAATAGCATTAGATACTGTACCTACTACATGAGTAACAGGAGCCCCTAAAAGACCATTAATCCATATCTCAAGCATCATATTAATACCTTTTCTATATCCTGATGGTGCTTGTGCTATTATAGCTCTTTCTGCATCTGATGCAAGTAACCAGCTTTGTATATTATCTGATAAGTTTGCCTCAGAACCTAATTTATTTACTAGTTTAACTAGCTCATCATTAGTGCTTCCTCTATGAACTCTTGATGTGTTTCTCATTGAAGTTAAGGCTCTAGCTATCTCTGTTTGTGATGATTTTACCATAGCATGCACAGAAGAGTAGAGACTTGTTAATCTAAGAAACTCTAAGTTATCCTCAGGTGATAGAACACCATTAACAGCTTTATTTCCTACAGTTACAGCATCATCTCCTATTTTTTGTAGAAGCAAACGAGCAGCAGTAAATTTTTCAGCTAGTTCTCTTGTGTTACCATATAAGCTATTTAAGTGTGCAACATCAAACCCCATCTCAGCAGCATTCGACATAATAGAGTCAAGAGAAACTGTACCTCTTCTAGTAACATCTATTTGGTCATGAATTAAAGTAGATACAGTATTCATTAAATCTACCATTTCATCACTAGTATCAATCCTATCTAGATTAAAGTCAATATTATCTATCATACCATTAAAATCACCTCGTAGGTAAGCCTCTTGAATAGCTGCTACTTTCTCAGAGGCTATTGTAACGACAGGCTTAGCCTTTGCTGCTACATAAGCAAGAGTTTCTTGTGATTGAATAGTGTTTATTAAGCTACTAAAGGTAGTGTGTTTTTTAATTAACTCCCTAATCTTCTTAGCCTTATTTAAGTTTGTTCTTAAATTATCCCTAGCTAATGCTGTTAAATCAGGCTCTTTTAATTTAGCTTCTATTTTAAGTATAAGTTCATTGGTATTACTTAGTGTGTCTGCTGTTGCATTACTATAGTGAGCAGCCTCAGCTAAGAATGCTGGGTCCTTTGTCATAAACCGTCTAGCATATTTACCTGCAAGTAGCATACCAACCACACCACCAGCTATCAGAGCATAGTTTGTATCATTCTCATCCATAGGTCCCTCAGAAGACCAGGCTGGAGTAGATAGTGCTATACTTAGGGCTGGTAATAGAAAGTTAGGACCAGTAAAACCATATAGGAAGTTTGAGAAGTATCTTGGGGGTTCCTCAGTAAGAGTCAGACCACCATTATCTCGTCTAATAATGTTCTGATATTTTGCAACCACATCACCATACTCTGCCTCAGACACTTGTGCTAAATCTCTTAATACTTGTTTAGCTAAGATAGCTGTCTGTACTTGTGTATTAAAGTCCTTATGCTTATAAAGAGATTCCCAGCCGTTGTCTGCTAAATACTGGTCAGCTAATCTAGAATATTCTATAGCCGCCTCTGCTCTTTCCATTGGTATTCCATTAACAACAAACTTACCACTGTTTACATCAAATGTAAATTGGTTTAGAAACTCATCACTAGCTGGTTTATGGGGTATATCACCTCTTTGAGCTGCTGTTGAGCTAGAATTTCTACGAGAAGCCATATTCTTTTTGGAGTAGTGTATTAAATCTAGGAGAGCACTTCCTATAGAACCTTCTAATGTTTTATCTGTAACTCGTTCATAAAAGGTATTGATGGCATTAGAACCAGGAGAGAAAGAATAAATATTAAATGTATCAAAAGTACTAGGGTGTCTAATTATAGTAGATAACATATGAAGAGGTCTGGCTGCCTGATTTGAATTAAATAGACCACCAGATTCTACATGATACCCTTTATGTTTTGCAAATTCATGTATTGTATGATATACAAGGGCACCCCCATTATTAGCTCCTATAATGGAGGCATCTATTCGATGTATCTTCTTATTCACCTCATCAACATAAAAATGAAAAGAACCAGTAATATCACCTGAGTTAGTATTAACGATATTAACTTTTGTATAACCACCAGGTCTTGCTATAGAGCTAAACTGGATATGTTCATTACTACCAGCAGCAAACATCTTATCTAATATTTTATTAGCAAAGGTACCAAATCGTGCTACCCCCCTAGCCTCTCGTGTTGAGAGTGAGGGATACTGATGGAAGAAGGCATCTCTAAACTCTTTAAATACTGTTCCTAAACTATCCACAATTGCTCTAACAGCTGGGTTAGTAAGATACTCTTCATTTCTAATAATATTACTCACAGCATCATATACATTATTATTGATAGCCTCACCAATTGGCTGTTGGACTGCTGGGACTGCTTGTGCTACTGCTGGAGCTGTTTCTGCAATAGCATGTGGGGTAGGGCGAATTGCATGTGCCACAAGACCCGCAGCATCTACCCAACTCTCTGGTGAAGGGTGTGCACCAGGTAAGTTTTTTAGTAAGTCTACAATATTCATATTAGCATCATCAGCTGCTTTATACATAACATTATTAAGTGTAAATATAGGGGTACCTTCTGGAAGGAACTCTATAAGCAAGTTATCTGGGATATCTGCATTATTAGTTATTAAATCTGAGAGTGGTATTGTTCCTTCTGTTCTAAGTCTATTTATACCAAAAAGATTAAAGAAGGTAGTGCCCTCACTATTTGCTTGGGATAGTAATCTAAGAGCTCCTTCTACCTCAGCTCCTATTGCATGTGGTGAGAAAGGCATACTTTGTAGTATAGTTGCTATTCTCTCTAGATTTACATTAGTTGCACTTGCCTCATTTAAAAGGTTGGTAATTGTAGCATAAGGAACATCATTTAGTGAATCAGACGGGATTAGTCTATTATGGATTGCTCTAAGTAGTCTTTCATCAACATTTCCAGAGGCACGAAGAGCATCCTCTATAGCAGTAGCTGTGTGTGCAAACAAAGATGCTTTTATGTTTCCTACTTTATCCAGTAATCGTGGATTATTTATTATACTATTAATCTCATTTTTTAGTCGTGTACTTATGGAACGCCCTAAGTTTTGAGTTAAACTATATATATTATTTAGAGGTAGATGTGCTCCTGTATCTGAGATAAGGTCCTGTAACATTACATGTATATCAGCTGCTGGAACTCGTGCAGCACCTCCTGCCATATTATCAACAGTTTCATTTACATTATGAGTACTAACATTAAGAATATCTGGTTGTGTTAGAGGGTTTGGACTAGGAGGGGTAGGTGTACTCGTACTACTAATAGTATTATCAACTGAATCATCAACAACACCAGCAGTCCTTCCACCAGTTGGAGCCCCTCCATCAGCTGGGGGAATACCATCAGTAACAGTATTAATGGTAGCATCATCAGCAACTGGAGAAACCCTATTGCTCCCATGTACAATATCAACCTCAGCATCAACATGAACATCATTAACTACAGTACCAGCACCAGTCGGTGGTGCCTCAGGTGTTATAGGGTTAATAGAATCATTTATTGCATTTAGCTCAGCTTGAATAAAATCATTTGTTGAGTTTGGATGAGGAGTAGGAGACAAGGCTTGTGCAGCATTATCTGATGACTTACTAAAGAGATTTAGTATTCGCCCCAGAAGGGCATTTCCAGCCCCTCCCATCCCTGCTGCCATAGCGGCCTCATATAATGTTAAATCCTTTTCCTTTAAATACATAAAAAAAGGTGTTACTGTTGCACCTACAGCAAAGTTCTTCGCAAATGCTACATACCCCTTCGCAGCTGTAAGAAGCTTGATGGGAATAAGGGTAGTGGGGTCCGTAAGTATTTCACCCCCCATAGCCAGTACCTCATTGTCCTCTGCCATTTTATCATGTACTTTAATACGAAAAGCAGCTTTGTTTGCTTCCTCTGCCTCTCTTTTTTTCTTAAGAATAGGGTCCTCATTATACTCCTTGGTTGCTTTTAATAAAAGGGCTGTGGTAATATCACCACCCGTACGCCCAGCTTCTGCTGCAGTATAAAAATATTTAGCAAACCCTCCTATAGGTCCAGTTTCATACTTATCTTTATTTACAGTATAAGAAAATGAGAGGAGGTCTAAGGTAGAAGCTGTTTTATTAAACTTAGTTGCAAGTGCTTTAATATAAATATCTTGATTTATAGCCATATATTTTAGTTTACCATAAGCAATATCTAGTTCTGCTTTGGTACCATGTTTTACTTGCTTTGTAGCCCAATTATCTGCTTTATTTTGTACTTCCTCATAATACTTGTTTGTTGCCTCTTTATTACCAGACATTGCAAGCACTTGTTGTTTCGAATACTCTATTATGAATGATTTTTCATAGGCACTTAACTTCTTAAAGTCCTCTGGTTTAAACTGCGAATATAATGTAGATGCACTAATAGCAGAAGCTAATTGTGCTTGTGTCATATCTTCTCGTTCTATGACTTGATTCTTTTGTACTACTTTTTTTTGTGCGGCTGGTTGTACTACCTTTTTCTTGGCTACTGTTTCTACTGGAGCTGGTGTTTTTGTGGGAGCTGCTACTACTGGAGCTGGTGTTTCTACTGGAGGTGTTTCTACTGGAGCTGCTTCTTTTTTCTTATACTCTCCTACATCACCAAATAAAGCCTTAGCATCCAGTGTAGGCTCTACTGGTGTCACCTCTACATCTTTTGGTGTCACCTCTACAGACTCCTCTGGTTTCACCGCTACATCTACTGGTGTCACCTCTGGTTCTGGTGAACTATCCGGTACTATTGGGTTATTAACTTCTTCTATTGGTGTATCATCTTCCCCTTCTATCAACGGGGTTATTATTTTTTCTATTTCTGTTTCTTCCATTTTCTTTTACTTCCTTATTGTTTCATAATATCAAGTGCATTTAATAGTGTCTCTGGATTTTTTAAAGTATTAATATTTATAGGTTTCGGGGGTGCTTTCACAGCATCTTCAACAGGTACATCTTTTTTTGCTAGTTCATAAGCTTCATATGAGGGCTTACCTTTTCTGAGATAACCTAGATATATTTTTGTAACTAAAACTGATTTCTTCTGCATTACAGTATCATAAGCAAATCGCATTTTATACTCCGTCCCTAGTATCCTGAGAAAATCAGCTTTAGTTGCATCAGTCCCTTTATCTGGTTTTTCATAGGCACCCACAAGAAACTTCTTATTGTCTAGCTCCCTTATATTAAATCTATCAAAAAAAGCAGCATCAGGTTTTCTATTGTATTTTAATATCTCCATATAAGCATTATCCAAATTTACCTGATTATCTATTATTGTCTCACCTTTTTCTACAGAAGTAAGAAGTTTATGTAGTTTTTCAAACTCAAGGGGTGAGAGATTATTTATATTTGCTGTTATCAACTTCCGAGCCTTTGTAATCCCCTCTATATCACTAACTTTTAGGGCATAGAAATCTGTATACATGTTCATATATAACCGCCCCTCATTTTGCTTAGCTTGTACCGCAGCTAGTTTACTTATTGAGTCTTC
>DZCE01000058.1:8849-10375 GCA_022736375.1 Arcobacter nitrofigilis
TACGTTACTAGTATACTCAGTTGCTGCTGCCGTAGCTTCAATTACATCAAATGCAGTTTTTTGTTCATCTACTTGTTCATATATATGAGCACCAGCTTTTACAGTGATATCTAAGGCTGCTGCTAGTCGTTCCCCACTGCTCTTATCTGGGGCTATTGGTGCTATAGTAGGGGTATTACCCCCAGCTGATGACTCTACTTTACCAAGCTGTGTGGTTGGTATTTGTATCTTATTTAATTGTTGTTTTTGTTCTTTCATTATTTCCTACCTCTACTATTACTTAATCCTATGAGAGTGTGTCCTAATGCTGTGCTACCATATACAGGATTAGCTGTAAAATCAGTGCCCCATTTTGCTAGATTAGCTGCGGTAACATCACTAGCCGCTATCTTTTCTGTAACCCCTGCACCTGTTTTAAGAGTACCACCCCCACCAACTGTACCACCAGCTGCCATATAACCACCTGCGGCAGCCATACTGATTTGTGCTAATGCCTCAAATCCTGTTGTTTTCTGTCCTTGGGCTTGATTTATGCCAGAAGCAGTTTGTGCATATGTATTAATATTCCCAAGTGAAGATGAGTATAGCTCCATTTCCTCATTAGTGATTATACTACCCTTATTTAAACTATGTTGTACATAGATATTTGTTAAGCTTCTTAGGGGACTAATACCAGCTACCCCGCTCTCTGCTGCTGCTGCTCTCATACTAGACTGTTCTGAAACCTTAATTCTCTCATCTTGAGTAAGCTCCATACTAGTTTTTGCTTTTATATCAGCTTCTTTTTGTTGCTCCATTTGCATATTTAAATTAGCTGCATCTGCTAGTGCTTGTTGTTGCTTTGTTAAAGCTCTATTTTGTTGAGCTATACTATTTGCTGTCATCCCTCCCATTACCACTGCTGCTGTTATAGCCCAAGACATAAATCACCTCCATGTGTTTCTTGTTCGAGTACTCTTAGTTTACTCACCATATTCCTTATATTTTCTGTATCTTTAATAACATACCTTTTATCTAGTATATCCACATCTGTTTCATTATCAGCATTACTCATAATATTTAACCACACAGTATCTGTATGAAAGTAGGCTGTCTTCTGGTCCCCTATATTTGAAGTAAATATTACAGGAGCCTGGAGCCTCTGTATAGGACCACCATTAACTGATAAGTCAAAACTACCACTCACTATTATATTTGTGTGTACTTCCTTATGTTCAGCTCCTATAAATATATGGTGTGCACGACCTAGCATCTTTCTAATATAGACACCAGGCTGCCAATAGTGTTCTGTATCACATATAGCTTGGACATCTACTAAGGCAACCTTATAGCTTTCCAGTGTATTCATATAAGCCCTCCTCTATTTCCTTACAGTGATTTATAAAGAAATTAGTATCCTTAATACAGTATAGTATTCTATCAGAAAAGAGTTTTCTATGTTCTTTAAAGAGCCTTAGTAAGCCCTTAGGTATTCCTTCCATATAGACTATGAAAGTATAATTTGTGTAAGGTTCTGGTAATATAGT
>DZCE01000157.1 GCA_022736375.1 Arcobacter nitrofigilis
AATGTTTTATAGATTTTTGAAAGATATTTTTAAAAGTAAAAGATTACTCATAGACCTTGCAAAGAATGATTTCAAATCAAGGTATTTAGGAAATTATCTTGGAGTATTGTGGGCATTTGTCCAGCCGACTGCTATGATAGCTATATTTTGGTTTGTCTTTCAGGTAGGATTTAAGAGTATGCCTGTAGATAATTTCCCTTTTATCCTTTGGCTTATGGCTGGAATGGTGCCTTGGTTTTTCTTTAGTGAGAGTTTACAAAGTGCTACACAGTCGATACTTTCCAATAGTTTTTTAGTTAAAAAAGTGGTTTTTAGAGTCTCTTTGCTCCCTATCATCCAAATCATCTCAGCATTGACTATCCATATGTTTTTTATTGTATTTATGTTTGGGATGTTTTTGTACTATGGATATACACCGACACTTTATTGGTTGCAGATTTTTTATTATTTGTTTTGTACCATCATTTTAGTTCTTGGGATTTCTTGGATTACAAGCTCTGTTATCGTCTTTTTTAGAGACCTTGGACAAATTATAAGTATGGTAATACAGTTTGGATTTTGGCTTACACCAATTTTTTGGTCAATGAAAATATTGCCCAAAGAGTATCATGGCGTGATGCAATACAATCCTGCTTATTATTTGGTAGAAGGTTATAGAGATAGCCTTATTTACAATACTTGGTTTTGGGAAAAAGTAGATCTTGGCATCCAATTTTGGATTATTACGCTTTTATTTTTCTTTGGTGGTGCTGTTGTATTTAGAAAACTTAGACCCCATTTTGCGGATGTACTATAATGAATAATATAGCCATAAAAGTAAGTCATCTTACAAAAGCATATAAGCTCTATGATAAACCAATAGATAGACTTAAAGAGTCGCTTTATCCACTAAAGAAGCAGTATCATAAAGAGTTCTATGCACTATGTGATGTGAGTTTTGAGATTAAAAAAGGAGTGTTATGAATCAAGTCATTATAGATAAGCTAAGAGAACTTAAGCCAACACTATTAGAAAAGTATGGTATTGAAAAATTTGCGGTTTTCGGAAGTGTTGCAAAAGGGACAGATACAAGTGAAAGTGATGTTGATATTGCTATTTTGAAGTTTGATTTAAAAGATGCTTTTGCATTATTTGATGCTAAAGAATTTTTAAGTAAATCGCTAGACAAACCTGTAGATATAGGAACCTTTAGATCTATGAAAACATTTATCAAAAATAGAATTCAGAAGGATTTTATTTATGTTTGATATTAATAAAGTCGACAGAAATATTGAGTTGTTTATTTTTGATATTTTTATAGCCATACAGAAGATTAAAAAAGTGAGTTCAAAATTTGACAATGTGGATGAATTACTCCATAGTTTTACGGATTGGGATAGTGTTGTAAGAGAATTTGAAATCATTGGTGAGGCAAGTAAATATCTATTAAGAGATAAGTTGGTAGAATATAGTAATCAAAGAATCGTTGATTTTAGAAATCAAATTACTCATGAATACTTTGGAATAGATCAAGATATTGTTTGGGGGATTATAAATCAAAAACTTACACCTTTCGAGCAAACGATTCTAAAACTAATAAAAAATATCGAACCAAGTTTAAAACAAGAATTGATTGAATCCTTTATAGAAGATAATTATTATTTAGATTTTATCATTGAAGCATTAAGGGAGTTAAACCATGCCTAACACCGCCATAAGAGTAAGTCATCTTACAAAAGTATATAAGCTCTATGATAAACCAATAGATAGACTTAAAGAGTCGCTTCATCCACTTAAAAAGCAGTATCACAAAGATTTCTATGCTTTAAGTGATGTAAGTTTTGAAATCAAAAAGGGTGAAACAGTCGGTATCATCGGTAAAAATGGTGCTGGTAAATCTACACTTCTTAAAATCATCACAGGGGTGCTCACTCCATCAAGTGGTCATGTCCATGTCGATGGTCGTATAGCATCACTTCTAGAACTTGGAGCGGGGTTCAATCCAGAATACACAGGGACAGAAAACATCTATCTCCAAGGTACACTGATGGAGTACACGCACGAAGAGATGGAAACCAAAATCGATGAAATCCTCGCCTTTGCAGATATCGGTGACTTCATCCATCAGCCAGTTAAGATGTATAGTAGTGGAATGTTCGCACGACTTGCTTTTGCCGTGGCTATCAATGTTGACCCTGATATTTTGATAGTGGATGAGGCTTTGAGTGTTGGGGATA
>DZCE01000158.1:0-1797 GCA_022736375.1 Arcobacter nitrofigilis
GCTTTCATGTTCTGTAATTATTGGTGTAACAGGTGTCTCTCCATAAACTTCAACGCTTACCATGTGTAAATTATTGGTACCACTGGCTTTAACCAAAAGATACTTTCCTGATTTTGGTGTAGCAAAGGTTGTCACTTGCTCTAATCCATTTCCTAACAGTGTAGTAACTTTACTGTTTTCATCTAATGTACCTATAAATGGCTCCTGCGTAATATAAACATTTGCTCCACTTAATCGTGTGGTATTAGAATTACGTCCTTGAATCATTATTTTAGAAATACGTGTAGGATTAGGAAGTTCTACTTGCCACCAGTTATTTTCCGTTGTACCTTCTGTATGATTGTAGGTGCTATCATTATTATCAATGGCTAGAGAAGCCTCTTCATAATAGTAATAAGAAGGGTCTCCTCCTTGTGTTGCTTTTCCAAATTTATGGGCAATGTCTATTTCATTGTATTGGGTTTGAGCTGTTTTCAAAGCATTAAGTATTGTCGTTCTTTCACTCTGTCGAACATCATAGCTCTGTTCTATATGGATAAAACGATGTGACGATAACGATGTTGTTGCTGAACTACTACAAACATTGGCTGAACCATTTGTAAATCGACCAGCTATATTGAGCGTTCCACCCAAAGATGAAGTATAGATATCGCTACGGCTACTGTTTTGACTAGGACTATAAAGACAACTTTTAATGGTTCTCGTATCAGTAATTTGCTTATGAAATAGATGCATAAAAGTTGTCTCATCTAAATTGGTTGTATCCTCTACCCCTTCACTAATATTAATCAACTTTGGGTTTTGACTGCTGTCACACTCACTCCATAGTGTTTCCCGTGTGCTACTACCAAAACCATGTAATTCAATAAAAAGTGTTTTACTATTAAATGCAGACAATGTTTCATGAACATTGTAAAAGTAGTGAGCTGAATTATGAGAAGCATCACTCTCTTGATAAGCTGATTGACAAGGACTCTTACTGGTTACACTGTTTCTATGCGTTCCAGACAACAACAAATAACGGCTATTCATTCCCAAATAGGTCTCTATACCTTCAATATCGGTATTGGTATCAAATGCTGGGTGAGGTACTTGAATAGCAGAATTTTCACCTTTGGGATAAAAGACATAAGTTCCCCCTAACGCTCGATAGTTTCCATCATTCAAACGTTCTAAATCAAGATGTAAAACATAATACTCTTTAAGATTATCTATAAATTTAACTACTTCTCCATTAAGCGTTTGGGCTTTAGTATGAGCCTGCATATACCGACCATTTAAAATATCGGTAACAATCTCTCTAACCAGAGCTTGTTGTACCAATGTACTACTTTTCCAAAGGTTATCACCTTCGGTTCCAAACTGCATTTTATTCAAATAAGTAGATAATAATCCCTCCATCATGGGTAAAGTCGATGAAAAAGAAAAACGTAACAAACTTGCATTTTTTAACTTAATCCAATATCCTTGTGGCTCTTCAAACTTCTGAAAATCATTTAAACTTGGATTAATCGAAAGATACGCTCTTTGATAAGTCTTGGTCGTTCCTTGTATTACCTCTAGATTATCTGTCCCCAATTGAGCGATAATCTCACTCAGATTTAAATCACTCGGAGGATTAATTAAATTCCAACCACTTTGTAAGGTAATATTTTGCTCAGTTTGATAAACAATTTTTGAATAATTAAACGTAACAGAATTGGCTACTTTTATCCAATACCCCATCCCCACTTCAAAGGCTTCAAAATCATTTAAAAAACTTTTATTTAAATCCACATAACTTTTTTGATAGGTTTT
>DZCE01000158.1:1807-2198 GCA_022736375.1 Arcobacter nitrofigilis
GTTGAAAAAGAATAAAGGAGAAAAATAGTAGAGTTCCATAAAAGCTGTGGAAAGTGAGAATATGGAACAAAGAATGATAACAATATACTGCTTAATAGAAGAGTTTCTAAAAGGAGTAATGGGGAAAGAAGAGCATGTGTTAGCAGAGATAAGTGATAGTGAAGTGCTATTTTTAGGATATTTAGCAGTAAAAGATTTTAATGGTAATTATGCAACCGCACATTATTATGGAATGGGAATGAAACTGGTGAACCAAGTAGAGTATTCAAGATTTATAAGAAGAATAAATCAGCTAGAAGAGGAGATAGGGCAACTATTTGTCTTTTTGAGTGAGCTGTTTAAAAAATTAAATGGTTCACAAATTTATTCAGTGGATTCATTTCCAGTAGAG
>DZCE01000159.1 GCA_022736375.1 Arcobacter nitrofigilis
GAAAAATCCCGCACAAGAACAAGCCCAACTCATCGATGAACATCAAGTCGATTTGCTCTTAGCAGGGGGGCGAAGCCTCTATACTGCTATCAAAAAACGAGTAGCCTTTGTCGATGTCAATCAAGAGAAAAAGATAAGCTACGGTGCTTATGGTGGATTGGAAAATTTAGCTATTGATGTAGTAAGGGCGATTGAGAATCCTGTTTTTAAAATCGTAGGCACGAAAGCACCGTGGGAACAATAATGAGATTTATAAACAACCAAACAAAGGATAGCTATGGGAACGATAGAAGATAAAATAAAATTGGATTTAATGCAGACAATATTTAATGACTCTAGTGCAATTTTTGAGTTTATCGAGAATCGCTTTAAACTCAATGATGAACAAAAAAAAGATATAGTAACCAAAATCAACACTTGCAATAACGACCTATATCAAATACTCAAAGATGTAAAGCTAGTATGATGTATCCGATACACAAAGCTCAAATATTTTGATTTGACTCTATATCATGGTGATATTTTGAAACTCTAAATTTTACAAAGATAGAATAATAAGCGGAATAGTTATTGCATAAAGTTTTAAAACCATGCTATAGAGGATAATCAATGAGTACCAAACCTTTACAAATCAATCCTATCAAACTCTCTCAACCAATGGGTGCATTATTATGTTTTTTGGGTATCAAAAACACTATGCCTCTTATGCATGGAGCGCAAGGGTGTGCTAGTTTTGCCAAAGTTTTTTTTACTCGTCATTTTAGTGACCCAATTGCCATACAAACAACAGCCGTAAATGATATTACTGCCGTAATTGATGGTGGAGACTACTCTATATCCGAAGCTATCAAAAATATAACTGCCAAAGTAAAACCCGATTTGGTTGGACTTTTTACTACAGGAATGACAGAGACAAAAGGCGATGATATAAAAGGGGCAACCTATCTTCTAAGAGATAGACAAAAAATGGTCTATGTACATACCCCAGATTTTGAAGGTGGCTTAGAGAGCGGATATGGATTATCTATTGAAGCAATCATTGAGCAACTTGTAGAGAGTCGTAGTGAAATGGATTACAAAAAAGCACTTTTAATTCCAAATGTAAATCTTACACCCATTGAAGTAGAAAAGATAAAAGAACAAATTGATAGCTTTGGTTTTTCATCATTGGCACTACCCGATATTAGTCTCTCTTTGGATGGGCATTTAGGAAAAAAACAAGGAAATTTAAGTAGTGGTGGTATATCGATTGAAGAGATTGAGAATCTAGCTACATCATCATTGGTAATTACAGTAGGGAACAGTGTGGCTAATTGTGGTAAATTATTACAAAAGAAAAATCCAAATATAACACATTTTCATTTTGATACATTAAGCGGTTTGATTAATGCTGATAGATTTTATCAATCTTTGATGGAATTTAAACATATATCAAAACCCACACCCAATATTATAAGATGGCGTAAAAGGCTTCAAGATGCACTACTTGATGCACATTTTATTTTGGGAGGCAAAAGAGTAGTTATCGCAGCCGAACCTGATCAAATTCTTTCACTAGCTACAAGCGTCACAGAAGCAGGTGCCAAAATCCAAGCAGTAATATCACCTACAAAGAGCAAAGCTTTAGAGAAAGTAGTATCTCAAAAGATTATTATTGGCGATTTTGAAGATGTAGAAAAAGAACTCACAAATGCAGATCTTCTTATCTCAAATTTTCATGGCGAGAGATTGAGTCAAACTCATAAGATACCATTTATTACAAGAGGTTTTCCAAATTATGAACAAATAGGTAATAATCTCAAAAATGATACTCTTTATGAAGGAGATTGCTATTTACTCTTTGAGATTGCAAATCTACTTAACCACCATCAAGCGAGTCATTTATAAGATTAAACAATCTCCCATATCGCCCTCTACGACCAAACTTTCACATTTTTACACGTTTTATTTTTTAAAGTAAGCAAAAAAGATTCAAGGTGGTTCGTAGTGAACCATTAAAAGATAAATTATTAAATCATGGATTATTAAAGCCAATAACTGACCTTGTGTACTTTAAAAATTACCCCATTACAATACGTCATTAAACGTTAGTGAAGCAATCAAAGTGCGTAACATCAAGTAATAATTAGATGAGTGAAGTGGTAGCAGGAGGGGAACTCGAATCCCCGACCTCCGGCTTATGAGACCAG
>DZCE01000059.1:0-5252 GCA_022736375.1 Arcobacter nitrofigilis
ATATAGAATATTACAAGGAATAATTTTGAAAACAATAAATGAAATGCTAACACACATACCACTATGTACGCATGCCGAGCCACAAAATATCATAACCATAGATGCAAGTAGTGAGCTACTAGCAGAGCTATCGAAATACAAAGATATAAATATCACCGAGCTTACAAGTGATAGTGCAATTGCTATGCTTACCAATATGAATGAAAAGAGTAGCGATATTATTATCAACACTACTAATAACTTTGTTAGTGATGAGATATTTTGGGGGATTGCTAATCGTGTTCTAACAACAAAAGGTTTGTGCGTATGCTTGGCGAGTTCACCTATGAGTAAAGTTGATGATGCAAAAAGTGAACTAAAAGCAATTGGCTCAATTTTTCGTATTGTAATGCCATATAGTTTTTATAGTAATGACGACAAGGTATCATATGCATATATGGCTACTAAATTTTACCATCCTACTGCTGATATAAATCTACAAAGAGCAGATTTGACTGATGGGCATGAGTATTACAACTGTGATATAGCCATATCAGCTTTCACTATGCCAACATCTGTTCGTAAAAGATTTCTAGGTCTCATAAAATCATAAATGGCATTTGAAAACGCAATAGCACTCACTGGAGGAATAGCGGTCGGTAAGAGTTCTACTATTGCTATATTGTCGCTTTATGGCTTTAGATGTATAGACGCCGACAAGGTAGCACACCAGACACTAGAAGAGCAAAAAGAGAACATCGCATCTATGTTTGGTGATGACATCATCACAAATGGCAAAGTAGATAGAAAAAAACTAGGAATGATTGTTTTTCATGATAAATCAAAACTAGACAAACTAGAAGCCCTGCTCCACCCTCTCATTTACAATAAAATAGCTGAGCTTTCAGAGATAGAAGAAAAAAGAGGTTTTCCATACCTCATCGATATACCACTATTTTTCGAGAAAAAGAGCTATAATATCGCTAACTCACTTGTCGTTTATACCCCAAAAGATGAACAGATAAAGAGGCTTATGAAGCGAGATGGATTTGACTTTGACGAAGCAGAGGTTCGTGTAAATTCACAGTTAGATATAGAGACTAAAAAATCTCTAGCCTCATATGTGATTGACAATAGTGGGAATCTAAAACAATTACAAATAGAGTGCGAGAGAGCGAGAACCCAAATACTAGAAGATTTTGAAAGGCAATCATGACATATACAAAATATAATGCTAGTGGAAATGACTTTGTGATATTTCACGCGAGTTCAAAGAGTGATAGAAGCGAACTTGCCAAAAAATTATGTGATAGACATGCTGGTATAGGTGCTGATGGGCTTGTGGTTGTATTACCACATGAGGAGTGGGATTTTGAGTGGGAATTTTATAACAGTGACGGGAGCAACGCCTCAATGTGCGGAAATGCTTCTAGAGCTGTGGCTCACTATGCCATGGAGCATGGTATATCTGTGGATAATCACTCTATATTCCTAACGGTAGCTGGTGTAATAAATGCAACAGTAAACGGCAACTATGTCATATCTGATATGATTGCTCCAAAAATCATAGATGATAGCATAATAGAAGATAAAGAAGAGTGGTGGCTCATAGATACAGGAGTTCCACATTTGGTTTGCATTCGTGAAGATATAGAAAATTTTGATATAAGCAAAGCTAGAGAGCTTAGAGAAAAATACAATGCAAATGTAAATATAGCAACACTTCAAGAGGGGCAGATATTTGTACGAACATATGAGCGAGGCGTAGAGAATGAGACATTAGCGTGTGGCACAGGTATGGTGGCATGCTATGTTAGATTACACAGAAGTGGCTTAGTGAGTGGCAACACACAGGTTTTTCCACGCAGTGGTGAGGAGCTTTATATCGACTACAAAGATGGTGTTTACAGCTTTGGGGGCATGGTAAGCAAAGTCTTTACTGCAAAGATGGTATAATAATTTTCATGAAAAAATATATATTATTGGCATTTCTATCATCGGTTTTTACACTAGCAACACCTTTTGATGATGGGTTTAAATACTACAAACAAAAAAATTATGACAAAGCGTATGAGATATTTTATACTCTAGCTTCAAATGGCGACCCAAAATCACAATACAATATAGCAACATTAACATTACAGGGTAAAGGCGTAAAAGCAGACCGTAAAAAAGCTTTTACATGGTACAAAAGAGCTGCAAATGGTGGACATGGTCCATCTATGTATAGTTTGGCTCGTATGTATCAGCAAGATGCCGTTTCAAATCCAACGCTTATGGTTGAAACAAAAATATGGTACGAAAAAGCAATGATGCAAAATGTGAGACAAGCATATACAAATTTAGGATTTTTATACTACACAGGGTATGGCAAAGTAATACCAAAAAATGTTGATACGGCGATTGAGCTATTAAGTAAAGCTGCCTCAATGGGAGATAGCAGTGCTATGCTAAATCTAGGTGTGCTGTATGGCTGGAAAAAAGATGTCCCAAGCGACAAACTAAAAGCTCACAAATATCTCATACAAGCAATTAATGGTGGGCAAGGAATGGCTGGAATATATCTAGACAAACTCTGTCTTGAGAGTCCATGGGTTTGCAAATAAATTAATATAAATTGTTAATAAAATAATATTTTATTCAGTTAAGTTTTATTAGAATAGTGTAAAATTAGTAACTCCAAAATCACAAAGGATTTATATGGCACTGCAACTAATAACTCACTCTTCTGATGGTTCAAAACAAATATCCTCTCTTAATTCTACAGTACACAATATTAAAGCGATTAATAATGCAATGTATGAGCTAAAAGACACGAGTACCAAAAAGGCACCTCAAAAAGCTATTGTAAATAAAAAAGGCGAAAACCTAGAAATTGATGTTGTTGTTGATGGTCAAAATTCACATATTGTTATAGAGGATTATTATGCTGTTAATAATAGCCATCTAATAGGTGATTTAGGAAATGGTGAGTACTATCCACTTCTTTCAGAAGTAACACCCATAGTTCCAACTAGTGAATTAACACATATGGCAGCGGCCGATACTGCTATAGCTAATGGAGCGGTATATGGTTCTGATTTTGTAAATGTAGGTGCGGTAGCGAGTACTGGGACAAGTGTGGCAGCATATGCTCTTGGTGGACTTGCCGTGGTGGGTGGTGTTGCGGCAGCAGCTGGTGGTGGTGGCGGTAGTTCATCTGCGGCTACGACTACGACTCCCACAACACCAACTACTCCTACCACTCCTACCACACCTACCACACCTACCATAAATCCTAGTGCGCCAAGTGTAACTATCACGGATGATGAAGATGCAGTTGCAAATATTGAAAATGGTTCTGTTACATATACTTTTACATTTAGTGAAGCTGTAAATGGCTTTGATGCTTTGGATATAGTGGTAGCAAATGGGATTAAGGGTAATTTTGTTCAAATAGATAGCACTACTTTTACTATGGAGATAGCTCCAGCAATAAATGCAACTGCTAATATGACCATCGATATACCAGCTGGAGCTGCTACTGGCATAACAACAGGACTAGCCAGCAATGCATCGTATCAATCAGTTCAAAAGATAGACACACAAGCACCTACTGTAGCTTCAGCATCTTTAGCGGATACTGCACTAATAGCTGGAGAGAGTACGGAATTTACTGTAGTTTTTAGCGAGGCGGTTGATAATTTTAGCAATTCGGATTTAGATATGAGTTCTTCCAATGGTATCTTAAGCACACTATCTAGCAATGATGGTGGCGTGACATGGAAAGCCCTATTTACACCAAATGAAAACATAAATGATGCCACAAACACAATTAAGATATTAAACACATATACCGACAAAGCTTTGAATAATGGCTCTCTTGCTACATCTACAACCTATGCCATAGATACAACAACTGCAACATCTCAAGGCACAGATATAATCAAACCAGTATTAGCTATCACAGATGATGAGAGTGCAGAAGTAGCTAATATGGATGGTATCAATAGTGATGGCACTGCTGACACTAATGGAAGCAATATACTTTATACCTTTGAATTTAGTGATGCCGTGAATGATTTTACAAGCTCAGACATAGTGGTTACAAATGGTACACAAGGAACTTTTACTAAAATATCAGATACTAAATATACCCTAATGGTTATACCTACCCCTGGGCTTGAGGGAATTTTAAGCGTAGAAGTAGATAGAGCATCATATCATGACTTAGCAGGGAATGCTGGTAGTGATAATTCTGATACTATTGTTTATCAAACTGTTGATTTGAGAGCTCCTTTTCCAGTGGGGACAAATGATCCAGCAGTTACATCTATCACTGCTGACCCAGCAAATCAGAGAATAATTCTAACATTTGATGAATACCTAGAGCAGGTAAACCAAACTGACCCTACTAGCTTTGCAGTAATGATTAATGGTACACCAGTAGTTGTAAAATCTATTGGCGTATCAGATAATGTAGCTGGAATGCAGGACAATCAAGTATTCTTATACTTAGATATACCAAGAAATGCTAGAGGTGAAACATTTGACTGGTCTACGGCTGGTGTTACAGTGTCATACACTGATACATCTGGCGATTTACCTTCTATCATACAAGATCTTGCAGGAAATGACGCCACTTCATTTAATGATGCAGTAGCTGACACGCTAGCCCCAGATGCCAAAATAGAGATGAGTGATGGAAATCTAAGTAGTGGCGACAAACCAATTGTAACTTTCAAATTTAGCGAAGTGGTAAATTTAAGCGTAAGTGATATAAATCTAACCGATGCAAATGGCACAATTGATAAATTGACTACCATAGATGATGGCAAAACATGGACAGTAGAATTCACACCAACCAACGGAATCGTTGATACGACAAATATAATATCACTTTACGATACATATACTGATATTTATGGTAACGCTGGGACTGTGGCTAGCAGTACAAACTATACTATTGATACTTTGGCTCCTAAACTTGTATCTGCAACTGGTGATGGCTCAACAGATACTATCACGCTAACTTTTGATGAGTTGCTAGATGCGACTAATTTCTCTCCTGGTAGCATGTTTACAGTGACTGATGGTACGGAAACTCCAGCAACTGATGATGGAAATGCTCTTCAGACATTTGCAATAACATCAGTGTCAATAGATGGTAGCAATGCTATACTATCAATAGATGGCAGTATAAAATCAGATGCTGGGACTACATGGAAGATAACATATAACGACCCAAGCGGCAACGATGCTCAGGCACTACAAGATTTATATGGTAGTGATGT
>DZCE01000059.1:5352-10045 GCA_022736375.1 Arcobacter nitrofigilis
ACGACCCAAGCGGCAACGATGCTCAGGCACTACAAGATTTATATGGTAGTGATGTAAGCTCGTTTACTACAAATGTAGTGCTATAAGAAACAGAGCCAATTAGGCTCTGAATAGCTTTCTAACTTTTCTACGAATTAGTGTCACTATTGGCATTAGTTTGATAGCTATAAACCCGATTATAAACCCAAGTACTATTTCAGCCATAAATTCGCCTAGCCATACAAAAGATGCTATGTTTTCATGGAGCCACTTCTCAATACTAACAAGTAAATGTAACTGATGAGCTATGATTCCGCCGCCAACAGCTAGCATAGCAACCGTACCAATCACAGATATAACCCCTAGCAATGGAGGCACTATCGCTACAAAACCATCACCTACACGATTGAGCATTCCACTTGTTCGTGCTTGCAAGAAATATCCTATGTCATCAAGCTTGATAATGAGCGCTACAATACCATATACACCCACGGTAGTTATAACCGCCACGGCTAACAATACACCAATTTTCCCCATAAAATCCATCTTTCCAACAAGAGAAAGTGCTAATACCATAATCTCAAGAGAGAGGATAAAGTCAGTCTTTATAGCACTTTTGACTTTAGTAGTTTCAAACTTCTCCATACTTAGAGTTTCCAAAGTCTCCTCAGTGCTTTGCTCCTCATCGTGTGCAAAAAGCTTGTGAATAACACTCTCTGCCCCCTCATACGCCAAAAATATACCCCCTGCTATAAGAATGGGCGACATAAGCCATGGTGCAACGCTACTAATGATTAAAATCAGAGGTATAATTATAAGCTTATTTGTTGCACTTCCCTTTGCAATTTTCCAAACAATTGGCAACTCTCTAGCCGCAGCTTTTCGCTTGATCTCAGCCCCTACTTTCTCGTGAAGTAGCTCAAGCTCTTCTTCTAGCTTCTTTTTTTCATCGCCGACAAGTTTCTCGATATTTGCTTTCAGTTCATTTAGTGAGTGGGCTTTTTTAATCTCTTGGCGAAGCATGCTTGTAGTTGTATCATTGGTTAGGTTGGCTATAGCTGCTAGGTCATCTACTACCACGCCAGAGGTTTTGGCACTTGCCACCTTGGTATATGTCACAATATCATCTAACAAAATAGATGAGTTGCCTAGTGAGCCAGATATACCACTAGTAGCACTTGCCATTGTACGACCTGCGATTGAACTTATGTCATCACTTAGGGCTGCTAAAAAGCCTAATATTCCTGCCATTACAATACTCCAATAGTTTGATTTATATGATTATATCATAATGGCATTAAATGGGTTTGGCAAACAATATTAAGCCTTTTTTGGTTAATATAAAATTATGAAGAAAACAAAACAAAACATATCACTAATAACTGGCGACATTGAGACGAAACGAACAGAGATAAAAGAATATTTTAATGATACATTCGAGCTTTATGAAAGTATATTTGAACTACTAAAAGATGATAATGTTTTTTACGAACAGCCAAATCCACTTAGGCAACCTCTTATATTCTATTTTGGTCATACGGCGACATTTTTCATAAATAAGCTAATCACAGCAAATATTATTAAAGATAGAATCAATAGTGAGTATGAGTCACTTTTTGCAATAGGTGTGGACGAAATGAGCTGGGATGATATGAATAGCAAAAGTAACAACTTTCCAACCATGCAAGAGACACGAGAATATAGAGACAAGGTTCGAAGAGCCCTCAATAGTCTGATTGATACTTTGCCGATAGAGCTTCCGATTGGTTGGGAATCTCCATTTTGGATTATTATGATGGGGATAGAGCATGAGAGGATACATTTGGAGACCATATCAGTACTTATTCGTGAGCTTGATATAGAATTAGTGAAGCCAAATAAAATATGGAAGGCAAAAATAGAGATTTCATGGTCACCAATAAATGAACTCATAGAGATAAAAGGCAAAGAGATAGAAATAGGCAAAAAGATGAATGATGATTACTACGGATGGGACAATGAATACGGCACGCACAAAGCAATCATAACAGATTTTAAAGCGTCCAAATATCTAGTTAGTAATGGTGAGTTCTTGGAATTTGTCAGAGATGGTGGATATTCAAATAATACATATTGGGAAGAAGAAGGCAATAGCTGGAGAGAATATGCAAATGTTAGAATGCCCCATTTTTGGATAGATGACTTTGGGGTATTTAAACTTCGTACACTTTGTGAGATTGTAGATATGCCACTCAACCACCCTGCTGAGGTCAATTATCATGAGGCAAAAGCGTTTTGTAATTGGCTATCACTAAAAAGCGGGAAACATATAAGACTACCCAGTGAAGATGAGTGGTATTTGCTTACTGATTTTTGTAAAGTAACGGATAATAGCGAGGCAAATATAGGACTTATTAATAATGCAACGATGCCAGTTGATAGCTTTAAACATGGCGAGTTATACGATGTAAGAGGCAATGTATGGCAGTGGTGCAAAACACTTATATACCCGTTTGATGGTTTTAGGGTGCATCCTGCCTATGATGACTTCACTGTGCCTACATATGACGGCAAACACAATCTCATAAAAGGTGGGTCATGGATATCTACTGGCAATGAAACACTATTGTCAGCCAGATATGCATTTAGGAAACACTTTTTTCAGCATGCAGGGTTTAGATATGTGCACTCTCAAAATGATATAGACAATGAAAATATTTATGAAACAGATATGCTCGTAAACCAATATGCACAGTTTGGATGGGGTGATGAGTTCTTTGGTGTTTCTAATTATCCAAAAGCTTGTGCAAAGATATGCATAGAAGCAATGGATGAAAAGTCACAAAAAAAAGCACTTGACATTGGATGTGCTATTGGACGAAGTACATTTGAACTAGCCGTTGGTTTTGATGAGGTAATTGGCATTGATTTTTCTACAAGATTTATTTCACAAGCTACAAAACTAAAAGAGTCTGGAGAGCTTCGCTATAAAGCCACTACCGAGGGAAACCTAACCACAAAGCACACCGTGACGCTAGAGCAATATAATTTGACTCATGAAGCCAAAAAAGTATCATTTTGGCAAGGAGATGCTTGTAATCTAAAGCCACACTTATGTGGATTTGATTTGATATTTGCTGGAAATCTCATAGATAGACTCTATAATCCAAAAAGCTTTTTGAATGATATGGCATGGAGACTAAATAGTGGTGGAATATTCATTATTGCATCGCCATATACTTGGCTAGAGGAGTTCACACCTAAAGAGTCTTGGATAGGTGGATATGAAGAGGATGGGCTGGAGATTAGCACCATAGATAGCCTGAAATCTATACTAAATAAAGAGTTTAAACTAATAAAAACCACTGATGTGCCATTTGTCTTGCGAGAGACAGCAAGAAAATACCAACATTCAATTGCGGAGCTATCAGTATGGCAAAAGATATAAATTTTAATGAAATAATCAAAAGAAAGAACACAAATAGTGTTAAATATGATGATTTATTAAACAAATTTGGGGATATTGAATTACTACCTCTTTGGGTTGCAGATATGGATTTTGCCACTTCTCCTGCTATCATAGAGGCGATTAAAACAAGATCTTTGCATCCAATATTTGGATACTCATTTTACAGTACAAAGTATTTTAAGGCTATAAAAAACTGGTATGGCATGAGACACGGTTGGGAGATATCAAAAGAGCAAATAATTCCTATGAATAATATCGCATCAGCTGTTGGGGTAGCCATAGAAATATTTAGTGATATTGGCGATGATATACTGATACAAACACCGCTATATCCACCCTTTGGAGAGGCTATTTCTAGACACGAACGAACCATATCTACAAATCCTCTCCTCCTTGTAAATGGCAGATATGAAATAGATTGGGATGATTTTAGAACAAAGGCAAAACTAGCAAAGATATTTCTATTTTGTTCGCCACACAATCCAACTGGAAGAGTTTGGAGGCGTGAAGAGCTAGAACAAATGAGTCAAATTTGTCGTGACAATGATGTGACCATAATAAGTGATGAAATACATAGTGACTTTACTCATAGTGGACATAAGCATATTCCAATGGCAAAAATTGCACCAGATATCACAATCACACTAAACTCACCAGCCAAAAGATTTAACATACCAAGCATAATAAACGCATATGCCATTATAAAAGATGAAAAATTGCGTGAAAAGTTTTCTATTGGCATAGAGAGATATTCACACCATACAGTATCACCACTAATAGAAGAGGTTACCATAGCAGCCTATGAAAAAAGTAGTGCATGGCTGGGTAGTGTTGATAAATATTTAGCCAATAATCTAGCGTTTATCATGGAAGGCGTAAATAATATTCCAAAAATAAAAGCGATTGTTCCTGAGGCATCGTTTTTGTTGTGGCTTGATTGTCGTGAATTAGATATGAATAGCGATGAACTAGTTAATCTATTTGTGAACAAATTAAAACTGGGGCTAAATAATGGCTCTGATTTTGGGGTTGAGGGAGATGGGTTTATGAGGCTGAATTATGCTTCGCCAATGAGTATAATTATTGAGGTAATGAATAGATTAAAACATATTTACAATTAATCAATTATACACTATAATATTTGTAAATTAAACAAAAGGTAAATTCGCATCATTATACTTTCCATCTCTCATCACGAAATACAACCTCACTGTCAATCTCAAATATTGTGGTATCTAACATAATATCAATATGAAACTTGCCACT
>DZCE01000060.1 GCA_022736375.1 Arcobacter nitrofigilis
AGGGTAAACTTGTTCAAAAAGTTTATATCGAAGAGGGTGCCGATATTAAAGATGAGCTTTATCTAGGTGTAGTCCTAGATCGTGCGCAAGAGATGCCTGTAATTATGGCTTCTACCGAAGGTGGTATGGCAATAGAAGATGTTGCCCATAATACTCCAGAGAAAATTATAAAAGTTGCAGTTGATCCAGCTATTGGCTTTCAAGGTTTCCACGGTAGAGAGTTAGTATTTGGTTTAGGTATTACCGATAAAGCTGAACAAGCTAAGTTAATATCTTTTGCATCAAAGCTATACACTGTTTATATGGAAAATGATGCAGAGATGATAGAGATAAATCCTCTTATAAAAACTGGAAGTGGAGATTTCTTGGCGCTTGATGGAAAAATGGGATTTGATGATTCAGCTCTTTATAGACACTCTGATATTGAAGAGATGAGAGATATTAGCGAAGAAGATCCAGACGAGCGTGAAGCAGATAGATATGGACTTAGTTATATTGCCCTTGATGGCGAAATAGGATGTATGGTAAATGGTGCTGGACTTGCCATGGGAACAATGGACACTATTAATTATATGGGTGGAACACCTGCTAATTTCCTTGATGTTGGCGGAAAAGCTAATGCTGAAACTGTAGCAAAAGGTTTTGAAATAATTCTAAAAAATCCAAATGTAAAAGCTATTTTTGTAAATATATTTGGTGGAATTGTTAGATGTGATAGAATAGCAAATGGTATTCTTGAGGCTACAAAATTAGTTGATGTTCATGTACCTGTTATTGTTAGACTTGATGGTACGAATGCTGAAGAAGCCGCAGTTATTTTACAAAATGCAAACATAGCAAATATAATAACAGCAACTGATTTAGCAGATGGTGCAGCAAAAGCAGTAAAAGCAGCAAGAGGAGAAGCGTAATGAGTATTTTAGTAAATAAAGATACGAAAGTAATTGTTCAGGGATTTACTGGTAAAGAGGGTACATTTCATGCTGAGCAATGTTTGGCATATGGAACGAAAATAGTTGGTGGAGTTACACCTGGTAAAGGCGGAGAGACTCATTTGAATAAACCTGTATTTAATACAGTTAAAGATGCCATTAGTGCAACTGGAGCAACGGTAAGTATGATTTTTGTTCCACCAGCATTTGTAGCTGACGCTGTTATGGAGGCTGCAGATGCTGGTGTTACTCTTGCGGTTGTTATCACAGAGGGTGCACCTGTAAGAGATATGCAAAAAGCAAAAGCTTATGCAACTAAAAAGAATATGATGACTATCGGGCCAAACTGTCCAGGAATTATTACAGCTGAGGAGTGTAAAATAGGTATCATGCCAGGCAGTATCTTTAAAAAAGGTAATGTTGGTCTTATTTCAAAATCAGGTACGCTTACTTACGAGGGAGCAAACCAAGTGTGTAGAGAGGGCTTTGGTATCACAACAGCAGTTGGTATTGGTGGAGATCCTATCATTGGTCTCAGCTATAAACAACTTTTGGGTATGTTTGAAGCAGATCCAGAGACTCACGCAATTGTTATGATTGGTGAAATTGGTGGTGATCTTGAAATCCAAGCTGCTAAGTATATTAAAGAAAATGTAACCAAACCAGTTGTTGCATTTATTGCTGGACAATCAGCACCTGCTGGTAAAAGAATGGGTCACGCTGGGGCTATCATTAGTGGAAGTGCTGGAACGGCAAAAGAAAAAATGGATGCTTTAAGTGCTGTTGGCGTTAAAGTTGTAGTTAGTCCAGCTGAAATTGGAAAAGCTGTAAAAGAAGTTCTTTCTAAATAAATTTTAATCATAGACCCCGAATAAAGTTCAGGGTGACTATTTATTGTCATGCTGAATTTATTTCAGTATCCACTCCAAATAAATCACTAATCAATAATTATGCTATACTTGTTTTAAAAATAAAAGGATTTCACTATGAAACAAACTTTTAAAGTTGAAAATGTAAAGTGTAGTGGTTGTGCTAATACATTAAAGAAAAAATTATTTGATAAATTTGGCAATATTGATGTAAATCTTGATGTAGTACCAAGAGAAATAACAGTCGAAATCAATAATGACTCAATTGATGATTTAAGAAATATCTTGATATCTCTTGGCTATCCAATGAGCGATGAGGATTTAAGCGTACTAAATGGTGTCAAAACTAAAGCAAAAAGTTTTATTTCATGTGCTACAGGTAAGTTGTTGTAGTATTAAATTGATAGCTTAAATATCATGTGCCACAAAAAGTAACAACTAATCTATTATCTCTATTATAATAAAAGTTTCAAACTATAATTATAATTATTTTGATATTCTATAATTAGTGAATAAACCATCACTTAGAAGATTTATCTTTAAAAACTAAATAAAAAAAGGGGAAGTAGATGTCATCAATTATGAAAGCTCCTGAAAACACACCAGTGTGGGTTAATACGGCTAGATGTAAAGCCTGTGATATTTGTGTAGATGTGTGTCCAGCTGGTGTTTTATCAATGAAGCCTGATCCTACATCAACACTTGGTGCGATGATAGAGATAGTGGCACTTAACGCTTGTATAGGTTGTCATGAGTGTGAATTATCATGTCCTGATTTTGCTATATATGTAGCTGAAAAAGCAGAGTTTAAGTTTGCTAAATTAACAGATAGTTCTAAAGCTAGACAAGAAGCTATTGTTAATAATAATTATAGATTACCTGCGGGTTATTAAGGAGAAAAAATGGCGACTAGAGAAGTAATATCAAGCGGCAATGAGCTTTCAGCTCTTGCAGCTGCTGATGCTGGATGTATGTTTTTTGGTGGATATCCTATTACACCATCAAGTGAAGTTATGCATGAAATGTCAGACTTGATGCCAGAGCGTGGTGGAGTTTGTATTCAAATGGAAGATGAGATAGCTGGTGTTGCAGCTGCAATTGGTGCATCTATGACTGGAATTAGATCAATGACAGCTACAAGTGGTCCTGGTGTTTCACTAAAGGCTGAAAACCTTGGTCTTGCACAGATGGCAGAAGTTCCATTGGTGCTTGTAAATGTAATGAGAGGAGGTCCATCAACTGGTCTTCCAACTCGTGTATCGCAAGGTGACATTAGACAAGCTAGAAACCCATCACACGGAGATTATCGCTCGATAACTCTATGTGCTGGTAATTTGGCTGAATGTTATACGGAAACTGTTAGAGCATTTAATCTAGCTGATAGATTTATGCAACCAGTGTTTGTTTTACTAGATGAGACAATTGGTCATATGCATGGAAAAGCAATGCTTCCTACAGAAGAGGAAGTGGCAGCTGGAATTGTTCCAAGAAAAGAGTTCACAGGAGCACCAGAAGATTATAGACCATACCCTGCAGAAGGTGATAGCCCAGCTGTACTTAACCCTATGTATAAAGGATACAGATATCACTTTACTGGTCTTCACCATGATGGCAAAGGATTCCCGACAGAAGAGATTGAGACATGCAGAAAACTTATTCAGAGACTCGAAGATAAAGTTATGAATTATACAGATGAGATTGAGTTAAATGAAGAGTTTATGTGTGATGATTTGGGTGCTGATGATGTTTTAATTATTGCTTATGGTTCTGTATCTCTTGCTGCAAAAGAGGCTATTAGACATCTTAGAAAAGATGGTATAAAAGCAGGATTATTTAGACCTATTACTGTTTGGCCAAGTCCAGCAAAAAGAATAAAAGAGTTAACTGATACGATTAAAAATGTACTATGTGTAGAACTTAACATTAGACAATATACCGAAGAAGTTGAGAGAGTTTCAAGCAGATTAGACATAGAAGGCTTGTACAAAGTAAATGGTAGAGCAATCTCTCCATATGAAATAGTAGCGAAAGTTAAGGAGGTATTCTAATGGCGTTCAATTATGATAGTTATTTAAGGTTAGAAAAAATGCCAACACTTTGGTGTTGGGGTTGTGGTGATGGTATAATTTTAAAGTCATTTATTAGAGCGATTGATACTCTTGGATGGACTAAAGATGAGATTTGTGTAGTATCTGGTATTGGATGTAGTGGTAGATTTTCATCATATCTTGATTTTAATACTGTGCATACAACTCATGGTAGAACAGTAGCATTTGCAACTGGTATTAAGCTAGCAAATCCATCAAAAAAAGTCTTTTGTATAGCTGGAGATGGTGATGCACTTGCAATAGGTGGTAATCATACAATCCACGCTTGTAGAAGAAATATAGATATTAATTTTATTATTATTAATAATTTTATATATGGACTTACGAATTCTCAAACAAGCCCAACTACTCCACAAGGAATGTGGACTGTGAGCCAAAAAGCTGGTAACATAGATCCAACTTTTGATGCTTGTAAACTTGCAATAGCGTCAGGTGCTTCATTTGTTGCTAGAGAAAATGTAACAGATCCTAAAAAGCTAGAAAAAATATTTGTTAAAGGTTTCCAACATAAAGGGTTTAGTTTCTTTGATGTATTTTCAAACTGCCATATAAATCTTGGTAGAAAGAATAAAATGGCAAGTGCTATGGAGAATCTTGACTGGATTGATTCTATTACAACTTCAAAAACTAAATACGACAAACTTGGAGAGGATGAACAATTGAATCTTTTCCCTACTGGTGTTTTATTTGAAGATACAAAAGTTCGTGAGTATTGTGATATGTATGAAGATATCAAAGATGTACACCAAGGTAAACGCAAGGTTATAACACAAGACGATTTTGAGAAAAAAATATAAGGAGCAGATACCATGGCTAGAACATTAATGAGATTTACAGGGGTTGGTGGACAGGGTGTGCTTTTGGCTGGTGAGATTTTTGCGGAAGCAAAAATTGTTTCCGGTGGATTTGGACTAAAAACTGCAACATATACATCACAAGTTCGTGGTGGAGCAACAGTAGTTGATATCACACTTGATGACGATGAGATATATTACCCATACGCAAATGAAGGTGAAATTGACTTTATGCTTTCAGTTGCACAAGTTAGCTATAATTTGTTTAAGAGTGGTGTTTCTGAGGGGGGTACAATTGTTGTTGAGCCTAATTTGGTACATCCAACTGATGAAGATAGAAAAAAATGGAATATTGTAGAGATACCTATTATTACCATAGCAAAAGAAGAAGTTGGAAATGTTATTACTCAATCAGTAGTAGCTCTTGCGATTGCTAACACATATATGAAAGCGATTGATAGACAGGTACTTATTGATACAATGCTTAGCAAAGTACCAGAAAAAGTACATGCTGTTAATTTAAAAGCTTACGATTTGGGCGAAAAATACGCTCTTGAATCAATGGCAAAATAACTTTATCTCAATAATCATTGTGATTATTGAGAAAACTTCTACATATCTTTAATCCATAATATTTCATAATAACATTTTCAAGTTGTAACTTATCTATATTTGAGTCATAAAAGCCGATAATTCAAGAAACTTAATAGCCTATTTGAGATACAATAATAACTATATAACGCAAAGGACGGTCCGTAATGGCAAAAATAAAAAAAATACTAATAGCAAATAGAGGTGAAATTGCACTTCGTATAATTAGAGCATGTAAAGAGCTTGACATCGTAAGTGCAGTTGTATATTCAACTGTAGATGCAAAAGGTGTATGGGTACGAAAGGCTGATGAGGCATATGTAATGGATGGCGATCCAATACAAGCATATTTAAACTATGAGAGAATCATAGCTTTGGCTAAAGAGATAGGTGTAGATGCAATTCACCCTGGATATGGATTTTTGAGTGAAAGTGCTGAATTTGCACAATATTGTGAGGATAATGGTATTATATTTATTGGACCAAAGCCAGAGCATATTGCACTATTTGGCGATAAAATGGCATCAAAAGTTGCAATGCAAGAAGTAGGTGTTCCAGTAGTAGGTGGTTCAGAAGACCCTATAACTGATATAAATGTAGCAAAACAAATCGCAAAAGATATTGGTTTTCCTGTTATCATCAAAGCAGCATTTGGTGGTGGTGGTCGTGGTATGCGTATCGTTGCCAAAGAGGAAGAGTTTGAAGAGATGTTTGAAGCTGCAACAAATGAAGCGGTTAAATTTTTCGGAAAAGGTGATGCATTTGTAGAGAAATATATCAAAAACCCTAGACATATTGAAGTTCAAATAGTTGCTGATAAATTTGGAAATGTTGTTCATCTTGGTGAGCGTGATTGTTCTATCCAAAGAAGACATCAAAAAGTTATCGAAATTGCTCCAAGTCCACTATTGTCAGAAGAAGTAAGAAAAGAGCTATATAGAGTATCCACAAAAGCTATGTTTAGACTTGGATATGAGAGTGTTGGTACGATTGAATTTTTGGTAGATGAAGATGACAATTTCTTTTTTATCGAGATGAATACAAGAGTTCAAGTTGAGCATCCGATTACCGAGATTATTTCTGGAATAGATATTATTCAAAGAATGATACAGATTGCAGAGGGTGATAAACTTATATTTATGCAAGATGAGATTAGAACTCGTGGATACGCAATTGAATTTAGAATAAATGCTGAAGATCCAAGAAAAGGCTTTCAGCCAAGTCCTGGAAAAATAACAACATATCTAGCTCCTGGTGGTCCTGGTGTTCGTATCGATTCAGCAGCATATAAAGATTATGTAATTCCTGGAAATTATGATTCAATGGTTGGAAAGCTAATCGTTTGGGCTTTAGATTGGCCAGGAGTTGTTAATAAGGCTAGAAGAGCATTGGATGAATTTATTGTTGGTGGGATACCTACAAATATTCCTCTGCATAGAAAAATTGTTAGAGATTTAGACTTTATAGAAGGTAAATTTAACACTACTTATCTTGATAAAAAGCTTGATGATATGCTTGAAGATATGGTTTTTGATATAGAATACAAAGAAGAAGGTGAAGACAACGAAGAAGCAGCAAGAGTTGCAGCAATCGTTGGTGCAATGAATTATATGAGAGGCTAACACCAGCCTTTATTTTGTAATTAATAGATGCCAATTAAGACAAAGTCATAATATGATATAATGATATTTAAGGTGCGATAGGTAGTTGCTGGTAGCTTAATGCTACGAGAGGAAAGTCCGAGCTACATGTGAGACAAGACTCCACCTAACGGGTGGCCAGAGTAATCTGAGGGCAAGTGCAACAGAGAGTATGAAAATCACTTCGGTGATAAAAGGTGAAAGGGTGGGGTAAGAGCCCACCAGTAGTTGTGGTAACATGACTAGCTAGGTAAACCCTGTCTGTAGCAAGAAGTATATGGTTAAAGTCTCACAATCGCTAGTTTCTAGCAAAAATACTTCGCTCGAGCCATATGGTGACATATGGCCTAGATAAATAACTACCCACGACAGAACTCGGCTTATCGTCGCACCTTTTAAACCCCTTTATGATACAATAAGCGAAAAAATAGAGGTAGTATCTTATGTTCGCAACTTTCAAAATACCAAATTATGATAATTTCCCAAAAGAGCTAAAAATTATTCTAGATACCCATCAAGCTAAAATTGATGAATTAATATCAAATCCAAATCCAACATACGCCACTTTGTTTAAGCCAATGCAAGATATGGACGAAGAGCTAGGATTATTCTTTACCCCACTTTCTCATCTAAATAGTGTTATGAATAGTGATGAGACGCAAGATGCGTATGAGAATTCATTGCCATTGCTATCTGAATTTAGTACCAAATTGTCTCACAATAAGGCACTTTATGAACAAATACTATTAATTAAAGGCTTAAACAATGAAGAGCAAAAAGTGATAGATGAAAGTATTAAAGAGTTTCGTTTATCTGGTGTAGATTTGGATGATGCAACAAAGCATAGATTAGAAGAGATTAATATGAGGCTTAGTGAGCTTAGTAATAATTTTTCGCAAAATCTACTAAATGCCACAAACTCTTTTTTACTCTCACTCTCGAACGAGGAAGATGTACAAGGATTACCTCAAAATGATATTCTATCTGCAACAAAAGATAATAATGGTGAAATAACATATGAATTTACATTGCAAATGCCTAGCTATATAGCATATATGACATATGGATCAAATCGTAACCATAGAGAGACTTTATATCGTGAATATACAACTAGAGCACCAGAAAATAGCATTATTATTGATGAGTTGCTAGCGCTTAAAAATGAAGAAGCATTGCTTTTAGGGTTTCCAAATTACGCTTCGCTGGCCCTTGAGCAAAGAGACGCATCAACTGCTAATGAAGTTATTGGTTTTCTAGAGGAAATAGCGTCGAGAGCTATAAAGTTTGCACAAAAAGAAGTAGATGAATTAAAAGAATTTGCGTTTCAATGCGATGGAATAGAGGATTTGCAAAGCTATGATGTTGCTTATTATAGTGAGAAATTAAAAACTAAGTTTTATGATTTTGATGAAACATTGGTGCAACCATATTTTGAGCAAAATATTGTTCTTGTTGGTATGTTTGACATGATATCTTCTCTTTTGGGTGTTAAATTTAAAAAAGTAGACATTGAGCTTTGGCATGATAGCGTAAAAGCATTTGATATATATGAAGATGAAAAAGCTATTGCAAGAATATTTGTTGACCTAGAAGCTAGAGCTGAAAAACGAGGTGGCGCATGGATGCATGATTATGAATCCCACTTTATGGATTCTAGTGGAAATATGCATAATGCATCAGCATTTATAGTTTGTAATTTTGCTCCCACAACCAAACAGTCTCCTTCCTTATTGAGACACGATGATGTGGTAACACTATTTCACGAGATGGGTCATGCAATTCATCATTTGTTTGGTCAAAGCAATGAGAGACCACTGAGTGGTATTAATGGCGTGGCTTGGGATGTGGTTGAGTTTCCATCTCAATTTCTAGAAAATTTTGCATATCTTAGAAGTGTACTAGGGAAAATAGGAAAACATTATGAGACAAACGAGTCAATTCCAGAGTGGATGCTAGAAAAGATAGAACAATCTAAAAATTTTCAAGCCTCAATGGCAATTCTACGACAAGTTGAATTCTCACTTTTTGATTTAAAGCTTCACATGAAGTTACATAGTGGAGATGAAGTACAAAATATACTAGATGATGTTAGGTCTAAGACGACACTTATATCTCCGCCTGATTACAACAAGTTTCAAAATGGTTTTAGTCATATATTTGCAGGTGGTTATTCTGCTGGATATTATAGTTACAAATGGGCAGAGGTTTTAAGCGCTGATGCATTTTTTGCTTGTATAGACGAAAATGGTGGATTTGATAAAGAAAAAGCAATTGGCTATAAAAAAGAGATACTTTCAATGGGAAGTGTGAGAAGTATGCGAGAACTTTATAATAGCTGGCTAGGAGAAGATCCAAGGCTGGATAGTTTATTTAAACTGTACGGATTAAATTAAAAAGGTTAAAAATGAAAATAGAAATACAAAATGAACGAATTTTAGAAATTATACATAATATCGCAGAAGATTTTAGATTTAGTGGTGAACACGAGAAGTACGCTCAGCTATTCTACGCAATGGATATTGAGCAGTATGTAGATAAAAAGATGCATATGGATGCACTTGAATATATACAAACATCAAAAGCCGAGCTTAAAAATAGTATAGCATGGCAGGAGCAGTTTCAAAATGAAAACCCAGAAATACCACATGATAAAATGCTTGATACTATGAAAACAATTGAAAAAGAGTATGACGAACTAGAAACATATTTAACTATGTTGAATATTTAATATAGGCAATTATGCCTCTTCGTCACCTTCGTGGTCACTATCATTTGTTTTCATCTCTATAAGCTCTTCGTAAAGTGCTTCTATCTCATCATCTTCTAGTTCGTCTCTATCTAGCTCTTCAAGGATTGCATAACATTCAGTTCTCATCTCTCTAATCTCTTCAAGATCTTCTTTTTGTTCGCTACTTGCATTTTTACCATCACTTATTGCCTCAAAAAGCTCATCAATTGCAGCCTCTAAGTCTGGTATAACTTCACCACTTAATAATAGTTGTAATTTTTCTTTTGTTGTCATTTTATTCTCCTAATTTGTAATTATTGATATTATATCAAAATAATATAATGTTCATAAGTAATACTATATTTTTTGG
>DZCE01000160.1 GCA_022736375.1 Arcobacter nitrofigilis
ATAGGTTCATTTGAAGATAATACTTTAGATGGTGGAGCTGGAAATGATACATTAGTAGGAAATAGTGGTAGCGATAAATTAATAGGGGGGACATCCAATCAGTATATATTCTCTATAGATAGTAGTAATTTATTGAGCAATAAACTTTATGGATTTACTATTAATGGTGAGAATATCTCCTACACATCAGGTGGTACGATACCAACTACTACAGATATTATCACTCAGTTAGAAACAGCATTTAATGGTACAACAACAGCAAAAAATATCTCCTCTTTTGTTATTGATGGGGGAACAATCATTATCACTTTAGACGATGCTAATGTAGATAAAAATATAGATTTACTTTCTGGTTTAATGGATATGCAATATGGCGATATGGTTGATTATGGTGATATTGAACAAAGTAATTATGGTGATTGGGTAAAAGAAACAGAAGTAGTAAATGGTATAAAAGTCAATATGACTCAAACCACACAAGTTGCTGATGATGGATATGGAGATAGTGATAAATTAGTGAGTATTGAGGGGATTAAAGGTACCCAATTTGCAGATACTATTATAGGTGGTTCTGGGGATGAAAGCTTTTTGGGAGGGGAAGGGAATGATATCCTAGAAGGTGGAGCAGGTCAAGATATCCTTAATGGAGGCTCTGGAAATGATATAGTCAAAGGAGATGCTGGAAATGATATTTTGTTTGGTGGTACTGGAGAGGATACACTTTTTGGTGGTACTGGAGATGATTATTTATATGGAGGTGATGGTAGTGACTGGGTTGATTTTACTGGAATTAGTGAAAACCTCTATGTCAATATTAACCCAAATACATCGGTTGAGATTAGTACACTTCAAGGGAGAGATGTTTACGATAGTATAGAAAATGTTCAAGGGGGAAGTGGAAACGATACGATTATTGGTACCGATGAGGTGAATACTTTAAAAGGTGGCATTGGAGATGATTATATTGATGCAAAATCTGGGGGAACAGGGACAAACGATGGATTGTATGATTATATTGATGGGGAAAGTGGAGTTGACTTTGTCAGTTTTGCAGCTGGAAATATCGCTGTAAAAGTCGATTTGAGTAATGCAACAACAGCTCAAAACGTATTTGAGCGAGCAGGTGGAACATCTTATCTTAAAATAGTGAGTATTGAAAATCTTGAGGGGAGCAATAAAAGCGATGAACTTATTGGAAATACAAGTGATAATGTTTTAACTGGATTGGATGGGATAGATACCCTACGAGGTGGATTAGGAAATGATACACTTTACGGTGGTGGTGATGGAGATAAATTAATCGGTGGTTCTGGGAATGACACTATCCTTGGTGGAGCTGGTAGTGATACTGTAGAGTATACAGACACACAGACAGATGTAGGGATAGATATTGATACTCGTTTGGTATCTAACAATGTAAAAAATGATGGTTATAGTTCTGTAGATACACTTTATGATATTGAAAATATTATAGGGAGTAGTTATGATGACAAAATCAGATTTGAAAGTTATGAAGATAAAGTTCTTATTTCAAATAAAATTGATACTTTAAAAGAGAGTATCGTTACTGGAGATACTATTACTCTTACCATCAATGATTTGATTATTGAGGTAACTGCTGGAAGTGATGAGGTATATTATGATAGCAATAGTGATGGTGTGGTTGATAGTCATTATACTGGTACGATAGGGGTTTTAACTGAGGCTAATAAATTAGAATTTTTAGTGAATGCAATTAATCATACCTCTTCCCCTTTGAATGGGAAATTTACTGGAGAAGTTACATCTGAAGGTACTATTGAAACGGTTCAATATGGTATCTCTATCATAAGTGCAAATAACAATGAATTAAGTAATATAGAAACAAAACTTGAAAAAGCTTCAGGAACAGTTATAGAATCAAATCATTCCTTAAATAATATCGTAGAAGCAGGGGCTGGAAATGATACCGTGTATGGTGGAGTTGGTGCAGATACTTTAGATGGAGGGGTAGGAGATGATACCCTCTCTGGCGGTCGAGGATTAGATACTTTAAATGGTGGGATAAGTGGTTCTGATACGGTAGATTATACCTATTTAGACACGAATGTAGCTGGTGGAGTGACTATTGACTTACATGGAGATGGGACTGATGGGACAGCTTCTGT
>DZCE01000161.1 GCA_022736375.1 Arcobacter nitrofigilis
ATACAAACCTTTAAAAAGTATTTTAAATGAATTTTACATTTTTTAAAATATGAACAAATCTACAGCAGTTTTAATTCTTTCAATATATTCTTCATCAAGCACTTCATACCTATCAAGAAGATATGTATATGCTGATAACTCTCCAACAACATTAATAGTCGTTTCATTCATTTCTATTAAAGAATCTTTCCAATATGGGGTATTTTTTGAAACAAATTTTAAAAATGTATCTGTTGTTGTTCCACCTAATTTTATTTTACCAAGTAAAAAATCATTAATGACCCTTAATACAAATTCCCCTTTAACAACATAATTACCATCAGAAGTTTTAACAATAACAATTAATAAAGGAGCTTTAGAAAAATCAGCAAGATTCGACTTATTCATAATATCGATGATATATTGACTTACTAATTTAACTGCTTTATCATAGTTTGGTTGAAATGATACACCATCCAAATAGTCATCTATAAGATTTGGGTCAATTCCCATAGTATTTATAAATAAAGCATAGCCGGGTTGAATCTCTCCAATAACATATTTTTTATTTGATGAAGTTTTTAAAGAAAATGGATTTTTGTAATAATTAGTAAAATGATTTAATTTTGGTTGCATTAATGTTACTCCTGATTTTATCATTCCCTGCTGAAAAATCCCATCTCCTTTAGGATGGGGATGCAGAGACAAGAAATCAATCTATTTAATATATTTATACGAAAAATACTAATTTTCATGATTTTCTTTAAAATATTATAATTTGGAGAAGAGAAATTAATTCTCTTCATTAAATTATAAAACTGTTAAAGATGTTGATTGAGTCCAACTAAGTCTATTTGTAGTATCACCTAATCCAAGCTGACTATATTCATTATATCCTGCGATCCATACAGTTCCATCATTTTTTACAATTATTGAGTGATAAGAACCACCAGAAACTGATTCTACATTTGTTAAAGATGTTTGAGTCCAACTATTTCTTTCTGTAATATCGCCTAATCCAAGCTGACCATGAGCGTTATATCCTGTAACCCATACAGTTCCATCATTTTTTAGAATTATTGAGTGACCATCACCACCATCAACTGATTTTACATCTGTTAAAGATGTTTGAGTCCAAGTATTTCTACTTATAGTATCACCTAATCCAAGCTGACCATGCTCATTATAACCTGTTACCCATACAATACCATCATTTTTTAGAATTAGTGTGTGATAAACACCACCGGCAACCGATTTTACATCTGTTAAAGATGTTTGAGTCCAACTATTTCTATCTGTAGTATCACCTAATCCAAGCTGACCATTACCATTTCTTCCTGTTACCCATACAGTTCCATCATTTTTTAGAATCATTGAGTGACCATAACCGCCAGCAATTGAGTTTACATTTGTTAAAGATATTTGAGTCCAACTATTTCTACTTGTTTTATCACCTAATCCAAGCTGACCATAATTATTTCTTCCTACAACCCATACAGTGCCATCATTTTTTAGAATCATTGAGTGATACCACCCACCATCAACCAATTTTACATCTGTAGCTGTTTGAGTCCAACTAGTTCTATTTGTAGTATCACCTAATCCAAGCTGACCATGATCATTTCTTCCTGTTCCCCATACAGTTTCATCATTTTTTACAATTATTGAGTGATAAACACCACAATCAATTGATTTTACATCTGTTATAGGTGTTTGAGTCCAAACAGTTTTATTTGTTTTATCACCTAAGCCAAGCTGACCAACATCATTTAATCCTGTTACCCATACAGTTCCATCATTTTTTAGAATCATTGAGTGATAGAAACCACAAGCTATATTTTTAGCATCACCTGTAACTTGAGAAATTAGAGTATCAATATCTGTCACAGTTAATACAGCTGTAGTTGTACCCCCTTTACCATCATTTAATAATAATGTAATACTATCACTTCCTGATTTATTTTCAGAAGCATTGTATGTTAAAGTATCTCCATTAAGAACAGCAACACCTTGAGTTGGTTGAACTGAAATACTTGCAGTAACAACATCACCATCAGCATCTTGTACATTCAATCTTGTTTTCCAATTAATCTCGAAAGTATTTCCTGATTGACTTGAATTACTTGCAGT
>DZCE01000061.1 GCA_022736375.1 Arcobacter nitrofigilis
CCACTCGCAAAATGGATTTGAAATCAAATTTGCATTCGTATATCTCTTGTCCTGTGATACTTCTACTGTTACCCAATCAGGTAAAGAGAACTTTTCATTTTCATATTCAAGCTCAATTTCTGCGACCACTAGTCCCTCATTTTCGCCCTCAAATATATCAAGCTCCCATAGATGATTGCCAACTATTATTTCATAACGAGTTTTTGATATTATGAGATTTTTACACTCTTTTAATAGCTCTAGTCCATCGGACAGTGGTATCTCATACTCAAATTCACTTCTGCTTATATGATTTGTGGGTTTTCCCTTTATGGTCAAAAAGGATTTGTCATCAGCTATTCTAATTCTAATACTAGGAGAGTGAGCTAGTAAGTAGCCTTGAGTGATTTTTTTACCTTTTGGTAAAGGTGGTAATTTGTTGGTATCGACTAAGAATTTTCTCTCTATCTCGATAGCCATAATCAGCCTTTTTTGCGAGTGATATTTGCTCCTAGCTTAGAGAGTTTACCCTCTAGGTTATCATATCCACGATCTAGATGATAGATTCTGCGTACATTTGTAGTGCCTTCAGCCACCAATGCACCAAGCACGAGAGCCGAACTAGCTCTTAGATCAGTCGCCATCACATCAGCACCATAAAGCTTCTCTACTCCATGCACAGCAGCCAATGAGCCTTTTAGCCAAATATCAGAACCCAATCGGTTAAGCTCACTCACATGCATAAAACGATTTTCAAACAATCTCTCTTCTATAATACTCTCGCCATCAGCGATAGCAGCTATTGCCATAAATTGTGCTTGCATATCAGTCGGGAAACCTGGGTATTCAGTAGTGATGATATGCACAGGTTTTAGCTTTTCTGGTCCATGAATAGTGATACTATTAGGCTCAATGTCAAAACTACAACCCATAACTTCAAGCTTATCAATAACAGCTTTAAGATGATTGGCATCAACTTCATCTAGTGTAATAGTAGAGTGCGAAATAGCCCCTGCACAAAGATATGTTCCTGCTTCGATGCGATCTGGAATGATTTTGGTCTCGGGGAATGTGAGTGGCACACCATTTGTCCCTTCAATCGTTATCTCTCCAGTGCCAGTACCAGTGATAACAACACCTGCACTGCTAAGCATATCGCAAAGCTGAACTATTTCAGGCTCTCTTGCTGCATTTACTATCGTTGTTGTTCCATTGGCAAGTGCAGCTGCCATAAGCACATTTTCAGTACCACCAACTGTGATTTTATCAAATACTATTTTGGCACCATGAAGTCCGTTTGGTGCTTCTGCTCTTACATATCCACCTTTGATTTCTATAATTGCTCCCATGCTCTCTAATGCTTTTAGGTGCATATCTATTGGTCTTTGGCCTATAGCACATCCACCTGGCAAACTAACCTCACAGACTTTAAATCTAGCCAAAAGAGGTCCAAGTACAAGTATCGAAGCTCTCATCTGAGAAACTATCTCATAAACTGCTTTTGTAGAATTTATAGTGCCATTATCTACAACTGCAACTGTATCATTATGCTCAACTTTACCACCAAGCATAGTTAAAAGTTTTAGCAAAGTACGAATATCAACCACATTAGGTAGATTTGTTAGAGTTAGAGGCTTATCGCTTAGTATTGTAGCTGCAATAACTGGAAGTGCTGAATTTTTTGCTCCACTAATTTTTACATTTCCACTTAATTTTCCACCACCGATTATCTCTAAGTAATCCATCTCAATCCTTGATACTATTATTTTTATAAATTGTAACCAAAATATGATTAATTAGTGTTGTTTATACGCTCCTTAGGTACTCAAATGCAGTAGCAAGTATATCATCACTATCTTTGCTCCGTGATTTCAGTATTAGCCTCTCTTTTGTCTCATCTTCAAACTCCATAAATACATTTTCGCCAAAACTAGATACTTTGGATACGCCTTTATCTTTTGCCAAAATCTTAATTGCCATAACATCTATAAACTGTTTTGTCATAATATCAAGTTTTCCAAATCTATCCTCTATCTCGCTAGCGATCTCATAAACATCGCCAACGCTCTCACACCATGTAAGTCGTCTATAAAGCTCCAGTCTAAGTCTATCTTCGCTTATCAACTCTTCATTCAAAAAAGCATCAATTACAAGCTTCACCTCTACGCTTTTTCGTATCTCTTTTTCATTTCCGCTAAGCTCCCTGATTGCATCTTCAAGCATTCGCAGATACAAGCCATAACCGATATGCTTTATGTGACCACTTTGTGCCTCACCTATGATATTTCCTCCACCTCTAATCTCTAAATCATGCATAGCAAGCACTGCACCACTACCCAAATCAGAATGTGATTCAAGAGCAATAAGCCGTTTTTTGGCTAGTTCACTAAGCTCCATCTTATCTGCTACTATGAAATAACAATAACCCTCTTTGTTGCCACGACCTACTCTACCTCTAAGCTGGTGCAAATCTGCCATTCCAAAATTATCAGCACCATTTACTATCATAGTATTAGCGTGAGGCATATGAATACCAGACTCCACAATAGATGTAGAGAGCAACAAATCATATTCACCATTCTCAAATTTTATCATCTCATCTTCAGTCTCTTTTGCTGAGATTTGTGAATGCAATACGGCTATTCTAAGGCTAGGCAAAATAGCTTGCAGTTCTCTTTTTTTATCTTGAATAGTAGCTATGGAGTTATGCACAAAGAATACCTGTCCACCTCTTTTTAGCTCACGCAATATAACCTCTTTTAGTAGCTTATCATCATGGCTCTTTACAAATGTACGAACACCTTGACGCTCCATGGGTGGAGTTAATATTTCGCTAAAACTTTTTACACTTGAAAGTGCCATATTAAGGCTTCTAGGAATTGGTGTTGCACTCATGCTTAGCAGGTGCATTTCAGATGCCATCGCTTTTAGTGCCTCTTTTTGTTTGACACCAAATTTATGCTCTTCATCTATTATTACAAAAGCAAGATTTGCAAACTTTGCTCCAAGCAGGGCATGAGTTCCGATGACAACATCAATAGTTCCACCAGCAAGTCCAGCTAAAGTAAAATTTTTCTCTTTTGTGGTGCAAAATCTATCTAATTTGGCTACTTTAATATCATATTTTCCAAGTCGTTCTTTGAGGCTTTTGAAGTGCTGGGAGCTAAGCAGGGTTGTTGGAGCAATCATTGCTGCTTGATAACCACTTTTAACAGCCGCAAAGATACCATTAAGTGCTACTTCTGTTTTCCCAAATCCAACATCTGCACTTAAAAGCCTATCCATCATTCTGCCACTCTTCATCTCGTGTAGCATGGCTTTTATTGCCTCTTCTTGATCTTCTGTGTGAATAAAACCTGCATTTGACATAAATTCATCTTGCACAGCTTGATCGACTCCAATAATTTTGCCTTTAAGCATCATCCGTTTGGCTGACATTTCTATAATCTCACCAGCTATCGCAAATAGCTTATCTCTAACCTTTGCTTTTAGGTTTCTAAAGTTTGATTTCCCTAGTCTATCAAGTGCTGGCAATGCACCACCTTCGCTCATATATCTATCAATAGTCTCAAGATTTTCAACAGGCACAAGCAGTAAATCATCATTTTGATAAACTATCACCACAAACTCTCTAGTAGCACCAAGTACTTCTCGTTTTTCTATTCCACGAAAAAATCCAACACCATAATTTTCATGCACTACATAATCTCTAGGTTTTAAGTCATCAAGTATTAGTTTACTTTTTTTGACTTTTTTAGCTTTTATGGGACTATTTATAGATAGTATGATTTCATCACTACCGATAATATTAACCACGCCATCAATATATACAAACTCTATGCCATCAAATGAACTAAGCATTGCACCACGAACAATACTTTCGTTTTTTGCAACTACTCTAATTCTTTTTTTGCCACGATGAGTTTCTATGATTTTATTAATATCTGTAACGACTAAATCTTTATACTCTTTTGCTTCGTCTACTCTAACTGATGGAGATATTATGGTTTCATCAACTCTGGATATGGCTACAACTTTAAAAATATCATTGACCTTATCTGCAATCTCTCCAAGCTCCCACCATGCCAAAGAGTCCATATCTTTTATAAACACATCATGCGTAGAATTATTAATTCTCTGTTTAATATCATCTATCTCATTGCTGACAAGTGCCAAAAATGATGGTTGTGCCACAAATGACTCTATCTCGTCTTTTTGGCTTTTTTGGCTTACAATATCAAATATCCTAATGCTCTCAACATCATCTCCAAATAGTGATATACGGTAAGGCACTTCACTATTTATAGGGTAAATATCTATGATATCGCCACGAAATGAAACCTCACCTTTATCAGCAACAATATCTACAAAACTAAATCCCCAATCATGCAACATAGATTTTATGGTGTTATCTATTTTATCTCCAAAAGATATTTCTATATGACTAAAATATTTTTCTTTTGGAATAGGCAAGGATAGCGTATTTGATGGTGATATTAATAATTTATTATCATTTGAGGCGTAATACTTAGATATTTCAACCAAAAATTCTCTAAGTTCATCTTGGTAGGGACGCAAATCTTCGCCATATGATATACGAATATCAGGCAATACAAATGGCTCAAAACCAGCAAGCTTGGCAATAGTCTTTGCACTTAATGCTTCTTTGTCATCATTGCAAATAAATATATAATTTTCTTCTCTGTTTTTCTGCTCAAAAAACTTTTTTAGATACTCATAAACACTACTTTGAAACATATTTACCTTTGCAAACTATTAAAATATTCATTATCTATCCATAATCTTCAAAAATGCCTCGACAACACTAAAAGATCCAAAAACTAGATAGTTTTCACTACTATCTATACATCCATTAAAACTTCTATAATTTATTTTTAAATCTTCTAATGCTTGGATTAATTTATCCGTATCAACTGCTCTTTGCGTGTCTATGTCTATGATTAACAGTTCTTTGATTTTTGGCTTTAATAGCTTTAAAATTTCTGCATATGGCTTATCTTCAAGCGAATTATATACTAAAGTGACAGGTTCTTTTATAATCTCATATATGGCTTTTGCGGCTAGGAGATTATGTCCAACATCAATGCGAATATTAGGAGCGTATTGGAAATATCTCCCCTTCATACTCCAACTTTTTAATGCATTAATGTCATAAGTTATTCCTAGTATATCAAGAGCTGTGCAAGCCGTATTGGCATTATCAATCAGATAAGCACCCCATGAATTCTCAAATGCTATATCAAAAATCTCATCTTTATATCTATTTTTTTCAACAAAAATCAATCTAGCATTCATACTAATCTCTCTGGCCACAGCTACAACTTCGCTATGAATTTGTGGTGCAATAACGGCTATTTTGTCTATACTTTTTAATTTTGTTGTTGCAATTGAACATATGTCATTGCCCAAGAAGGCTTCGTGATCAATGTCAATAGGGGTAATGACGCTTAATATTTTAGGGATTACAGTTGTAGCATCAAACTCACCACCCATACCAGCCTCTAGCACAAGATACTCGCAATCTTCAAAAACAAACAGTGCCAAAAGTGTTGTATATTCAAAATAGCTTAATCCATCACTAATATCATTTGGTAGTATTTTCGATAATCTTTCGTGTGCAACTTCAAGCTTCAAATCCTCACAATCATCTCCATTTAGCCAATATCTTTCATTAAATTTCAAAATATGAGGGGATGTGTAGTGTCCGACATTTATACCACTTTTGCTCATCATATGAGCAATCATTCTACCAGTACTGCCTTTTCCATTTGTGCCGACAATTTGAATAACTTTTGGTATCACAATGAAAGGTCTAACTATATTAAATGCATTCTTTATTCTCTCATGGTCTATGACTGTATAATATAGTGGTTTGTCGCCTAATAGTTCATCTAAGCTCATTATTGCAAAACACCTATCGAGCTAACATATGAAACAAACTCATCAGTAGCTTGCTCTAATGCTCTTTTGATTGCTTTTTGTTTTAGATAGGTTGCTTGAAGCGAGCTAACACTCGAACTATCAAATGTACTTACTGAAATTTTCTTTGCAAAGCTTTTGCCATTTTTATCAGTTAATACAAATTCAACAATCACAACGGTTTTATAACTAGTCACATAACCATATTGGTCATATGCAATAGGGACAAACTCAATCTTCTCATATACAGCTTTGATTTTATTTTTAGCCTCTTCTTTTGCACTCACACTATTGCCAAATCTGGATACCACAATTCGTCTAAGCTCGTCCATTAAAAATGATGCATTTTCTGGCTCAATTCTATTGATATCAACTTCTACAAAAACAGAACCATCAAAAACTTTTTTTGTATAATTTACTGACGGCTGATACCCGCATCCTGTAAACAACAACACAAGTAAGCCAAGTGCTAGTTTTTTATACATAACTATTTTTAGCATGGCTTAACTACTAAATTGACTAATTTATTGGGTACAACTATCTCTTTTACGATAATCATATTTTCAAGCCATTTAGAAACACTCTCTTTTGCTAGAGCTATTATCTCATCATTTGGTATTCCAAGATCTACTTCTATTTCACCTCTATTCTTACCATTAATAGAGATTCCATACACTACGCTATCTTCTGCAAAAACTTCATCTACAATATTTTGCTTAGTTAAATTTTTAAGGCCAAAATACTTTTGACTAATCTCACTTACCGCGTGAGGAATTACGGGCTCAAGTATAGAACACAGTATCCAATATCCCTCACTCCACACAGCTCTATTGTTTTGTGCCTGAAGTGCATTTAGTGCCTCCATAGCTCCTGCTATCATGGTGTTAAATGTATATCTTTCATTATAGACATCTTCTGCACGCCCAAGAGCTTCATAGACTTTTTTACGAGCATATTTTTCTTCTTTAGAAAGTGCATTGTGGCTAATAACTGGTTTTGCTTTACACTCATTTACATTTTCACTTCTCTCGGTAAAACGCTTTATAAATTTATATGCGCCATCAACCGCACTATCATTCCACTCAAGCTCCTGAGTAGGAGGAGCAGCAAAAAGTATAAACAATCTAGCAGTATCTGCACCATATTTTTCTATCAAAGCATCAGGATCTACTGTATTACCTTTTGATTTACTCATTTTGGAACCATCTTTCAGAACCATTCCTTGAGTAAGTAGTTTATTAAATGGCTCGTCAAACTCTATATAGCCCAAATCTCTAAATACTTTTGTAAAAAATCTAGCATATAGTAGATGTAGCACCGCATGTTCAATACCACCAATATAGTGATCAACTCCCTCATGCCCTTCTTTGTGCATCCAATATTTTATCTGCTCGCTTGAAAATGCTTCCTTTTCCCAATTTTTTTGAGATGCACAAAAACGCAAAAAGTACCAGCTAGACTCTACAAATGTATCCATAGTGTCAGTCTCACGAGTTGCATCTTTACCACATTTTGGACATTTGCAATGTTTCCAAGTAGGATGATTTTCCAGTGGATTACCCTCGCCTGTTATCTTGATATCGTTTGGCAATGCGATTGGTAGATTATCCTTTTTCTCCATAACAATTCCGCAATCATCACAATGCACGAAAGGAATTGGAGTACCCCAATATCGCTGTCTACTAACACCCCAATCTTTTAATTTATAATTTGTTGTCTTTTTACCTAAATTTTCTTTTTCGAAATACTCTATTATCTTTGCTTTTGCATCATTTGAATCCAGTCCATTAAAGTCACCACTATCAAACAATACTCCACTGTTCGTAAAGGCAATACCAGTATCAATATCATCATCTTGAGGTTTAATAACGGCTTTTATATCCAAACCATATTGTTTTGCAAAGTCAAAATCTCTCTCATCATGAGCTGGAACTGCCATCACAGCACCACTACCATAATCCATAAGTACAAAATTTGCTACCCAAACAGGAATAGAAGCTTTAGTAATTGGATGTATTACACTAATTTCAAGCGATACACCACTTTTGTGCTTTTGCCTATCTATTGATGAGCTGCTTTTCATATCTTTTATAATGGCTATTGTACTTTCATCAAGCAGTCTATTTTCAATCAAATATGAAACTATTTCATGTTCAGGAGCAAGTGCTGCATAAGTTACACCATAAATAGTATCAGGTCTAGTTGTAAATACATCAAATCCATTAAAATTATCACTTAGTTTGGCTTTGCTCTCATTTGTAAACTCAAAGTCAAATGCTAATCCATTTGATTTGCCTATCCAATTCTCTTGCATGCTCAAAACTTGCTTTGGCCAACCGCCCTCAAGTTTTTTCAAATCAGTTAGTAATTCATCAGCATAATCAGTAATTTTAAAATAATACTGATTCATATCTTTTTTTACAATTTGAGTTCCACATCTCCAGCACCCACCATCTATTACTTGCTCGTTTGCTAAAACAGTTAAGTCGTGTGGACACCAATTAAGAAGACCTTTTTTGCGATACAAGAGTCCTTTTTCGTACATATCTATTATAAAACCTTGCTCGAATTTGGTATATAGTTCATCACTTGTTGCTAGTTGACGCTCGCTAGAAAATGAAAATCCTAAAGTATTAAACTCTTTTTTCATATAATCAATATTATCATAAGTCCAAGTTTTTGGGTGTGATCCATTTTTGATTGCCGCATTTTCAGCAGGCATACCGAAGCTATCAAATCCTATTGGATGAAGTACATTAAAGCCTTGTTGACGATAATATCTAGCAAATGCATCACTAATAGTATAGTTTCTCACATGCCCCATATGCAACCTACCACTCGGAAATGGAAACATACTTAATATATATTTTTTTGGTAAACTAAAGTCTTCGCTAGGCTCAAAACTTTTATGTTCACTCCAATATTTTTGCCATTTTTTTTCTATATCATGAGGGTTGTAGACCATCTGTACTCCATAATTATAATTAATTTATTATACCAAAGTACCTTTAAAGCCGTAGGTCTAATAAGAATTTTGTCTGTTTTATTAAATATGATATAATTGCAAAAAAAGAAGAATAAAATGGCGATGAATTTAATAGCCCAAAATAAAAAAGCTCGTCATGACTATGAAATAATTCAAACTTTTGAGACTGGTATAGTATTAGCAGGAAGCGAAGTAAAGGCTCTAAGAGCAAAAAGGGCTAACCTAAAAGACTCATATTGTAGATTTATAAAAGATGAACTGTTTTTGATAAATGCACACATTACACACCTTGAAACTACATATATGCATTTTACAAGCGATACAAAAGCACCACGAAAACTACTATTACACCGCAAAGAGCTTAATAAGATGTTCTTGCAATCCACAAGAGACGGATTAACGATAGTTCCACTTATGATATATTTTAATGAAAGAAACAAAGTAAAACTATCAATAGCCTTAGCAAAAGGCAAAAAGCTATTTGATAAAAGAGCAGATTCAAAAGGCAGAACACTTGACCGTGAAGCAGCTCAAGCTATCAAAGATAACTCTAGATAACTTTTTTTGCCTCAATCAATGCCTCAATAACATCATCAATATTTGCTTTAGGGATATGAACTTTCCAATCAGGCTCATCACTATTACTTTTTAGTGAAATTCCTATACTAACAACTATTTCACTATCAGCCCCATATGGCTCTTCTATTAAACCTATTGTTATTCGTCCATCTTTTGTTCCATCTAATACCAACTCTTTTAATGGTTTTATTTCATGACTCATAATCTCTCCTTTTTTATTTTATATGTTAATTATAACA
>DZCE01000162.1 GCA_022736375.1 Arcobacter nitrofigilis
CTATATTTTCTGCCAACATCTTGTTGTGCAAAAATTTATTTAGAATATACAAAAGCTCTGTAGATTCTATAGGTTTTGTTATGTATTCATCCATGCCTTCACTTAAAAATCTTTCTCTATCCCCTTTAAGTGCATTGGCTGTTAGTGCAACAATAGGTATATGAGGTATGCCATCGTCTTCTTCGTACTCTAATATCTCTTTTGTAGCCTCAACACCATCCATAACAGGCATTTGTATGTCCATGAAAATAAGATCATATGTATGATTATTACGGCGTTTTTCAAAAGCCTCTAGCCCATTGCTTGCAACATCTGTTTTTAGACCATAATCGCTTAGAATTCTAGTGATTAATTTTTGGTTGATAGTATTATCCTCTGCAACTAATACTTTGGCATCAAAACGCATTTTATGACTAATTATCATTGGCTTTTTAGCCGTGTCTTCTTCGCTCTCTCTATCTAGGCTCTCTTTTATCTTTGATAGAGTTATTGGCTTAAATAGAATATTTTGATTACTAAGTCCTAGTTGTTGCAACCTTTCTCTATTGGTAACCTTACTCATTATAATAAGTTTTGTTTTGTCAGCTTTTGCTAAAGAATCTAAAATATTAGCTTCTGCTTTATCGAAATCAATAAGACAGAATTTGCATTGACTTTTTTCTTTAATTAGTTTCAACTCATCCATTGTTTCAAATATTTTTGTTTTTGTTCCAAAGAAATCCAGATAATTTTTTATATAATCATTTAGTTTCGACGGTATATTGTCACTTTCATAAAGAGCTACCATTGAGCTTGTGTATGCATCTTCAAGATTTGTACTCTCTATCATAATCTCTTCTATCGGCAAGGTAAGATAGAAAGTAGTTCCTCTGTCTTTTGCACTTTCAACCTCTAGTTTTCCACCCATAAGATTAGCAAATTGATTTGCTATAGTAAGTCCAAGACCAGTACCCCCATATTTTCTAGTAACTGATATGTCTGCTTGTGAAAATGCTTCAAATACATGTTCTTGCTGCTCTTTGGTCATTCCTATACCATTATCTTGAACTTTGATCAGAAGCGTACTTGTGGTGATATTATCATCAAGTTCTTGCTCTATTTTAGTAACTTCAACATTTATCTCACCATGAGAGTTTGTAAATTTGATAGCGTTGCTTAATAGATTGATAATTATTTCTTTGATTTTTGTAGGATCGCCTTTTAGTTTAGAACTAATTTTCGGATCTATATAGAAATTAAGCTCTATATTCTTATCTGCAGCACTTACTGCGTAAGTTTCTACTGTGCTATCAAACTCTTCATGAGTATCGAATATAATATTTTCTATATCTATTTTATTACTCTCAATTTTAGATAAATCTAGAATATTGTTTATAATAGCCAGCAGATTCTCCGAACTTTTTTCAATAATAGAGATAAACTCTTGTTGTTCGTCATCAATATTGGTACTTTTTAGAAGCTCTGTAAATCCAACAATACCATTGAGCGGAGTTCTAATCTCATGTGACATGTTTGCCAAGAATAGAGATTTGGATAGATTAGCTTCTAGTGCTATATGCTTATCATTTTTTGCAGATTCTATAAATTTTTTAATTTTGTCATATGCGTCATGTGTGCCTTCATATGTGTCAAGATTTAAAATATTGTTATCTTCAACCTCTTCTGTGGACATATCCTTGAGGGCATCATCAAATATTTTGTTTAGCTCATCTATATTTTCCTGCTCCTGTTGTGCAGTATTGTATCCATATGTCAGTAGTATAAGACCAGTAATTACAATAGCTGTACTCATGCCACCAATAATTAAGTGGCTTTGATTATTCATATCAAACTGCATATATATATCAAATAGCATATATCCAGCCAAACCCGTCATTAATAAAATTGGTAATAAACTTATAATTTTCAATCTATTTTGTATTAGCATTATACTCTCCTTTATATACTATTCATAAGATTTTCAAATGAAATAAACTGAGCCCAATATTTCTTCACTAAAGGCTCTACCTGTTTAATATCTTCATTGTATTGCAGATCAAAAAGAGATTCAGCAAGAGGGGTTA
>DZCE01000062.1 GCA_022736375.1 Arcobacter nitrofigilis
TATATAGTGGTATTACTTCTTCCACCTCGGTGGCGAATGCAGGTCTTCTAGATGCAGTGTACCCAACTATTTTGCCATCCTCGGCCACTGGAGCAATATGTGAATATACCCAATAATATTTTCCATCTTTTCTCAAATTTTTGACAATACCACTCCATTCAACTCCAGCATGTAGCTTATCCCATAAGCCCTTAAATGCAATGCGAGGCATATCTGGATGTCTAATGATATTGTGGTTTTTGCCTATCAATTCATTTTTATCGTATCCCGCGATTTCACAAAACTTTCGATTTGCATATGTAATGATGCCTTTTAAATCCGTAGAACTTACAATTACTCCAGAATCAAAAAGATATTTTTCGTCTATCGGTATTACTTTATCCATCGCACTCTCCCATTCATATAATCAAACAGCTTTTCCAAATTTTCTCAAACTATAATGTAACGATACAATAAAAATAGTAAAAAAAGAATGAATTTATTATAAAAATCTGAATTAAGACAATTAATGCAACATTTAAGAAGTAGAGCGAGCCAAATATCCAAATAAATGCACAAATATTAATTTCACAATTAGTTCACCATCTAGTTATATCATTTCATTATAACTACACAGTGGTGATGTTATGTAGGTTTTAAAATTATTAATTATAAAAGGATTTAAAATGAAACAAACAGCTATAAAATTATTTGCAACTTCTTTATTATTTGGTGCAACTTCACTTTTTAGTTCTCCCCTAGAAGATCTTAGAGTGGCAGTAGCTTATAGTGACAATATAGATGGATATCGATATGATCGTTTTAGTGATAGACCAGCATATTTTTATAACAACAGACATTATTATGGTGGGCATTACCGTAATGGATATTATTATATCAATGGTCACAGACTAAAAGGTGGCACATATTATCAATACAATAGAGTTTATGCAAATAATGTTAGACCTAGTATTGCCAATTTATTATTAGCAAATATGTTTGACTATGATAGATATTATGATCAACCAGCATACATATATAATGGACGATATTATTATGGCGGTACATACCAAAATGGATATTATTATTACCAAGGTCGCAGATTAAATGGTGGAGAATATTACAAATATCACAGAAAATATAGACATGATAATCGTAGACATAAAATTCATGATAGAATAGATAGAAGAGACGATAGAATTGAAGATCGTCATGAGAGAAGAGAAGATAGAACAGAGGATCGTTACGAGAGAAGAGAAGACAGAGTGGATCGAAGAGAAGATCGACAAGACAGAAGAGAAGATCGACAAGACAGAAGAGATGATATGAGAAGATAGACCAATCCCTTCGCTACTCACCACAAACGAGAGTGGCTGGGTCAGCAAAACAACACTCAAAATAACAGATAGTCTACCTGTAAAATAATCAATAAAAAACTATATAGCATTTTGCTACTTTTTAATAATCTTTTAGTTAAAATGTAAAAAATTTTAGATATCAAAAGAGTATATAATGACAACAAGAGTAGTAAAGCGAAATGGTCGTGTAGAGATATTAGATGTTAGCAAAATACAGAAATATACTTCAGCATCAGTGGCTGGGCTAAATAATGTTAGTCAGAGCGAACTAGAAGTTGATGCTAAATTACAATTTCGAGATATGATTACAAGTGAAGAGATCCAACAAACTCTAATCAAAACAGCGGCTGACAAGATTGACATAGATAGACCTGACTGGACTTTTGTAGCTGCTAGACTATTTCTGTATGATATATATCATAAAGTCAATAATCATACTGGATATGGCACAATGAGCGACTATTTCGCAAAAGGCGAAGCCGAGGGTCGAATAGTGCTTGGACTAAAAGAGAAATACAATCTAGCTGATTTGGATGCGTATATTAAGCCTGAGCGAGATTTGCAGTTTTCATATCTAGGGATATTGACTCTTTATGATAGATATCTGCTAAAAGATAGAAGCGGTGTACCAATAGAGTTGCCACAGCATCTATTTATGGGTGTGGCTATGTTTTTGGCACAAAATGAGTTTGACCCACAAACATGGGCGAAGAAATTTTATGACATACTCAGTAAATTTGAAGTCATGGCAGCCACACCAACGCTAAGCAACGCTAGAACTCCAAGACATCAACTAAGTTCATGCTATATAGGCTCCACGCCTGACAATATAGAGGGTATATTTGACGCTTATAAAGAGATGGCACTGTTATCTAAGTTTGGTGGTGGTATTGGTTGGGATTGGTCACTTGTCAGAGGTATGGGATCTTGTATTGATGGACACAAACATGCTGCTGGCGGTATAGTGCCGTTTTTAAAAATCACAAACGATATAGCTATCGCAGTTGATCAGCTAGGCACCAGAAAAGGTGCAATTGCTGTATATATAGAGCCATGGCATATTGATGTTAGAAACTTCTTGGATTTAAAGAAAAATTCAGGAGAAGAGCGAAGACGGGCTCATGACTTGTTTCCTGCACTATGGCTAAATGATATATTTATGCGCAGAGTTGAAGCCGATGAGCCGTGGACGCTTTTTGATCCATTTGAAGTTACAGAGCTGACAACGCTTTATGGTGAGGCATTTGATAAACGATATATTGAGTTAGAGAATGACGATACACTTAGCAAAGAAGTGATATCAGCAAAAGTGTTATGGAAAGAAATTTTGCGTAGTTATTTTGAGTCAGGTAGTCCATTCTTGACATTTAAAGATGCAGCAAATAGTACAAATCCAAATAAGCACACAGGTGTAATACGAAGCTCGAACTTATGTACAGAGATATTTCAAAATACAGCACCAAACACATATAAAACAAAATTTACATACAATGATGGCTCAGTTGATGTCTTTGATGAGGATGAAATAATCACAACAGATAATGGCATGGTTAGGCCGTCTAAAAAAGTGACAGCGCTTGACAGTATCAATGGTAAGCAAATATGGATAGTAGACAAAGAAGCCACGGACGGCGACACGGCAGTGTGTAATCTAGCGTCCATAAACCTAGCCATTGTTCATACGGATGAGGACTTAGCTAGGGTCGTGCCAGTAGCTGTTAGAATGCTTGATAATGTAATTGATCTAAACTTTTATCCACTAGCTAAAGTCAAAAAGACAAACCATAAAACAAGAGCGATAGGACTAGGGGTGATGGGCGAGGCACAGATGTTGGCTGAAAATGCACTTCACTGGGGCAGTAGCGAACATCTAATCAAAATTGATGAGGTGATGGAGTCAGTAAGCTATTATGCTATACGAACTTCAAGTGATTTGGCTCTCGAAAAGGGCAAATACTCACAATATGAAGGTTCTGACTGGAGTAAAGGTATATTCCCGATAGACAAAGCAAACGAAAACGCTTGTAAGCTCGTTGACCGTGGAGGATTGTTTGGCTATACTCATGATTGGCAAGCGTTAAAAGCTAAAGTCAAAACTGATGGCATGAGAAATGGTTATCTGATGGCAGTTGCACCGACTAGCTCTATATCTATTCTAGTAGGAACCACTCAAGCGATAGAGCCAATATATAAGAAAAAATGGTTTGAGAAAAATCTATCAGGTATGATACCCGCAGTTGCACCTAAGCTATCTCCTGATACATGGGAATACTACACGACTAGCTATGAGCTCGATCAAAGAGTTCTGATAAAAGCAGCTGCTGTGAGACAAAAATGGATAGACCAAGGACAAAGTCTAAATATCTTTGTCACACTTGACAAGGCAAGCGGTAAGTATCTAAATGACATTTATATGGATGCATGGAAATTTGGACTGAAATCCACATATTACCTAAGAAGTGAATCTCCTGATTTGGTAAAACAAACTGATGGTGTAGCTGATAGAAGCCAAGAGTGCGTTGGCTGTCAATAAAATAAGTAGAGGTAAATGATGGAACGCAAAAAAATATACAATCCAGAATCAACAGAAAATACAAATGATAGACAAATCTTTGGTGGGAATCCCACAGGGATTTTTGAGCTTAATGATATAAAATATCAATGGGCGTATAATCTATGGGAGGTTATGTTAAATAATACATGGTTCCCAAAAGAGGTCGATATGACCAAAGATGTTGGAGATTATAAGCAGATAACAAATGCAGAAAAAAGAGCATATGATAAAGTTTTGGCTCAACTAATCTTTATGGATAGTTTACAAACAAATAATATCATTGACAATCTAAACCCGTATATTACCTCTCCAGAGATTAACCTCATATTGGTTCGTCAGGCATTCGAAGAAGCGTTGCATTCGCAAAGCTACGCTGTGATGGTGGATAGTATATCTACGAATAGTGCCGAAATATACGATTTATGGCGTACAGACATGATGCTGAAAAGCAAAAATGATTCTATCGCTAAAGTATATGATGAGCTAAGTGAAAATCCAACAGATACAAATATCGTAAAAGCGATGTTTGCAAACCAGATTTTAGAGGGGATATATTTTTATAGTGGTTTTGCATATATCTATACGCTAGCTAGAAGTGGCAAGATGCTTGGTTCGGCTGATATGATTCGTTTTATCCAAAGAGATGAGCTGACACACCTAGCGTTGTTCCAAAATATGATTAAATCTACAAAGCGTGAAAGACCAGAGCTATTTACACCTGAGCTTATAAGTGAAGTGTATGATATGTTCCGTGACGCTGTTGATCTTGAGGTAAAATGGGGTCAATATATAACTGATGGACAGATATTGGGGCTTACGAATGACATTATAGAGCAATATATAAAATATCTAGCAGATGATAGACTAGTCGCTGTGGGCATGGATAAACTATACAATGTAGAAAATCCAATCAAATGGGTAGACACTTTCTCGAAATTCAATGACCAAAAAACCAACTTCTTTGAATCAAATAATACTAATTACTCAAAGGGAAGCTTGAACTTAGATGATTTCTAGTCACAAGCTTGATATTGTCACAATATTGCAAGGCAATGTGAGCTATGATGCTAGCTTGAATCTCATAATGGGTGCCACTCTGAATGCACAGAATGGTTCTCTCGTGGTGGCTCCAGAACTTGTACTCACAGGTTTTGATTATGAAAATATGGACAGGGCATCGGAGTTTGCAGACCATGCACTAAACAGGCTACTTGGCTTGGTTGACAATCAGATTTTGGTATTTACGGCAATTGTTAAAAAAAATAATGAGTTTGAAAATGAAGCTTTTGTATTGCATAATCACAAAATAATCCATAGACAATCAAAAAGTAGACTATTTACACTAGGTGGAGAAGAGAAGCACTTTAGAGCAGGAAGAGATGCGGATATAACGCCATTTGTAGTTAATGGAGTCAAGTATGCGATATTGATTTGTTTTGAGATTAGGTTTAAAGAACTATGGAAAGCAGTTGAGGGTGTTGATGTGGTGATAGTCCCAGCACAATGGGGCGTTTTGAGAGAAAATCACATAATGAAGCTTTGCTCCGCACTTGCTATTATGAATCAATGCTTTGTAGTCCTAGTAAGTAGTGGTTATGATGGAATATCCGAACTTTCACAAATATATAATCCAAATGGTGACCTGCTCACAGTAGATGAGCCGATAGATACTAGAGAAGTAGCAAAGATGCGAAGATATATAGATATGGGCACAGACAAGGAATAGGCATGATAAAACGAAGAGAAATACAAAAGATGGCGGATGCCATAGACAGACAATTTAAACTTGATGAAAATGTTAGAAATGCAATAGTAAAAGTAGATAGAGAAGCATTTGTGCCAACTGCATTTAGACATTTAGCATATAACCTTGATGCATTGCCACTTAAAGAGAGCCAGTGGATAAGCTCTCCCGTGATGGTAGCAAAGATGACACAGCACCTAGACATGGAGGGCGTAGATAGTGTTTTAGAAGTCGGTTGTGGGAGTGGATATCAAGCAGCAGTACTTAGTAAAATGTGCCGTAGAGTTTTTACGATAGAGCGAATAAATGAGCTTTTAAAAAGTGCAAAAAAGAGATTTAGTGAGCTTGAGCTACATAATATATTTGCAAAATTTGATGATGGACAGATGGGTTGGGCGGAGTATGCACCGTTTGATAGGATAATTTTTTCAGCTACTGCAACACAGATTCCACAAGTAATATTTGACCAACTAAAGGATGGAGGCACGCTAATAGCTCCAATGCAAGAAGGAGATTTACAAATATTGACACGGTATTACAAAAGAAATGGTAGAATAACAACTGAAACCATAGAGCAATGCCTCTTTGTGCCAGTATTGAATGGTACACAACGGTAGTCAAGCAAGTTGTCAAGCAAGTTGTCAATATATTAAAATTATGGTATTATTTTGGTACTAAGATACCATACTGGAGAAGTTGACACATGGAAAATCTAATAAAACCATCACAATATGCCAAAGAATGCGGTATATCTAGACAAGCAGTATATGCAAAGATAAAAAAAGGAACTATACACTCCAAAGAGGTAAATGGACAAATTTATATAGATTTAAATAGTGACAATATGTCGCCAAACGCACAAGCAGAAGAAATTGAGCCAATAGAGCAGATTAAGGCTAGTAGCTTTCATGCTGAACATCAGACAGTTTTGGCATCAAAAAATGAAACAATAGAAATATTGAAGTCTAGAATAAATGACCTCAAAGAAAGCAACGAACAAATCACAAGCGTTCTGCGGGGCGAGATTGATTTACTAAAACAAGCCTTTACTGAGATGAGATCCATTTATTCTAGCAAGCTCCTCTCAAGTCAACACCAGTTAGCATTATCAGAAGAGAGGCTTAACAACAAAACTGAAGCAGTGGCACCATTGGAGGATTACAAACAATGGGTAACCGTGGTGAGGTATTTATCAAAATATAGTATAAACCCAAAATATTATGCAAGTATAATGGATTATGTAGATAAAATATATGAAGATGGTGATGATAGAACAAGGCTTATTAATCATGAAGTAAGGCTAAATAGTAATAAAGTAGATTTAGAATTTGCAAAAGAAGCATTAAGCTGATAATTATTATCATTTTAATATTGCTTTAAGTTCCATTCTGCTAATGTTATGATAATTAATATCATAAAGGCATATAAATGCAAGAACAAATCATTGTAGCATTAGCAGGTCAGCCAAATGTCGGTAAAAGTTCGTTAATAAATGCAATATCAAATTCAAAACTCAAAGTGGGAAACTTCTCTGGTGTTACAGTTGACAAAACAGAAGTTGTGTTTAGAGTATGCGATGATGTGGCGTGCAGTGATTATGAAGTGCATATCATAGATTTACCAGGTGCATATTCGCTAAATGACTACACGATAGAAGAGAAAGTCACCAAAAGTTTCTTAGAAAATGATGATTATGATGTGATACTAAATGTCATAGACTCGACAAATTTACAAAGAAATCTACTATTTACGACTCAACTCTTAGAGAGTGGCAAAAAAGTTGTAGTTGCTCTCAATATGAATGATGAGGCAATTAAAGAGGGTATTGAGATAGATGCAGAGCAACTCTCCATAATCCTAGGTGTCCCATGTATAAAGACAAGCTCAAAAGACAAAACAGGTATAGAAGAGCTAAAAAAAGAAATTGTTAGTGTATATCAAAGTCCGTATAAAGAACCAAAAATAGTATACAGCGATACCATAGAAGAAGAGATATCTACTATTGTGACACTCTTGAAAGAGAAAAACTATAAACTAAATAAAGAACATAATACTTACAGACAGCTAGCCATTAAGTTACTTCAAGAGGACAAGGATACATATAATGAACTTAGAAGTGAACCGCTCTGGATAGATTTGATGCCAATGCTAAAAGAGAGTCTGGAACATATTTATATTCATTATGATACTAAAAATTTGGAGCAAATATTTAGTGATGAGCATTTCGCATTCGCAAAAGGTGCAAAAATGGAGGTAATCTCTGTAAGTAGTATGAAAGCCAAAAGCATGACACAGCGTATTGACAATCTACTGATTAGTCCATACTATGGCATACCAGTGTTTTTGTTTTTTATGTGGGGTCTTTTTCAGCTAACATTTACATTAGGTGCCATACCTATGGAAATGATTGATGCTATATTTACAGCACTTGGAAATGCAACCAAGGCATTTTTGGGCAATGGTTGGCTGGGTTCACTAGTGGCTGATGGTATGTTAGCAGGTGTAGGTGCTGTTGTGATGTTTTTACCAAATATTTTGATACTTTTCATTGGTATAGCACTCCTTGAGACCACTGGATATATGAGTAGGGTGGCGTTTTTACTAGATGGATTCTTTCATAAATTCGGACTTCACGGCAAGAGTTTTATCCCTCTTGTTACTGGCTTTGGTTGTAGTGTACCAGCATATATGGCAGCTAGGACTCTGAAAAATGAAAAAGATAGGCTGATTACACTATTTATCATAGGATTTATGAGTTGTGGAGCTAGACTACCTATATATGTACTTTTTGTTGGTGCATTTTTCGCCAAAGATGACGCAGGAACGATGCTATTCGTGATATATATAACGGGGGCATTTTTGGGACTACTTGCGGCGAAGTTCCTCAAAATGGTAGTCTTCAAGGGTGACAATGAGCCATTTGTAATGGAGATGCCAAAATATCGTATGCCATCATTTAGACTGATTTGGCACACAGTTTATGCTCAAGCCAAAAGCTACCTCAAAAAAGCTGGTACATTTATATTGCTAGCTTCCATGCTTGTATGGTTTGCGAGTAATTACCCAAAAAATCACAAGCTAGAGCAGTCATTGCAAGTAACACAAAGTTCTACTAGTCTAAGCGAACTAGAGAAGATGAAACTAGCAAACCTGCACAATCAAAAGCACCTAGAGCAAAGCTACCTAGGTCAAACTGGCAAATTTATCTCACCTGTATTTGAGCCTCTTGGATTTGATTGGAGAATGAGCATTTCGCTTCTCACAGGACTAGCAGCCAAAGAGGTTGTGGTATCTACTATGGGTGTGCTTTATTCGCTAGGCGATGAGGTGGATGAGAATAGCAGTGGATTACTAGAACAAATCAAAGCAAATATACCATTCGCCTCTGCTGTTGCATTTGTGGTTTTTGTGATGATTTATTTGCCGTGCCTCGCTGCCTCTATGGTCTTCACCAGAGAGGCTGGTGGATGGAAGTATCTCGTGTATCTATTTATATTTACAACGACTAGTGCGTGGATTATGAGCTTTATAGCTTATAGAGTTGCTCTATATCTAGGGGGTGCTTGATGCTCCTAAGCGAGATGACAAAAGGTCAAAAAGGGACAATTATAGCCATAGATGCCACAAAACAGCTCCGTGATAGACTAATGTCACTAGGACTTATGATAGGTGAAGAGATAGAGGTGATGGAGCATACGCTTATGAAGCAGACATTCAAAGTCATAGTAGATGGTAGCTCAGTAGCCATACGAGTAGAAGAAGCCGAACGGATATTTGTAAAGGCTATATAGATAGCGATTAAACCATGCCATATAGCTGAGTGTGGCTAACCCAACTTATAGACAAGAGTTATCTATAGCGACATGAACTGTAGCCACTATTCCAACCATTTCTATATTCTTGAT
>DZCE01000163.1 GCA_022736375.1 Arcobacter nitrofigilis
TTCACCACTTCAAAACTACTGTTGAAGTGTTGAATAATTATATTTATTCAAAGTAGAGACGTTTGGTAAAACGTCTCTACAAAATATTTGATTGTTGTTATTTTAAAAGTAGCATTTTGTTCGAAGAAGAAAAACCATTTACTTGCAAAGTGTAAATATAAACGCCGCTTGGTAAATTGGAAGCATTAAATTCTACCGAATGATAACCTGCTTCTTTTATTTCGTTTACTAATTCTGCAATCGCACTTCCAAGAATATCATAGACTTTTATTTTTACTAAACCTGCTTCTTTCACTGAATAGTTGAGTAAAGTCGTAGGGTTAAATGAATTAGGGTAATTTTGCTCTAAAATATATTCTGAAGGCATTTTTTCTCCAGAACCTACGCTTATTTTTGGTGCTAAAGCCATTATTGATACTTTGTCGCTTTGCATTGATAGTAAATCTGTGCTGTCTTTTGCTTTAATTGTATAGTCATAATTATATGTTGGAATACTTGTATTTGCAGAATAGTCTGTAAAGATTTTCCCACTTGTCTGCGGAACATATCCAATTAGTTCTGAGTACCCTCCATTTTCTGATCTATAAATATTGTAACCTGCAATGTCTTGTTCAATATTCCCTTCCCAAACTAAAACTGGATGATTATAACTAATGCCTCTTAAACGTAAGTTTTGTGGTTTGGATGGAGCTAAAGCTAAACCAGAAGAACTTTGTGAGTATGCTTTAACTTGTACACTATCACCTAACTGTGAAATAAGTTCAATCGAAATATTAGTGGGTTGTTCTTGTCCATTAACAATTTTAGTTGTACTTGGATTGCTCCACGGAGTAAGTAATTGATTATAACCAATATTAAATGCATCATATTCATCACCCATTACATCACGGGTCAGTGACCAGTTATTTGTAAACATATCCTTTTCACACCATATATGAGCATATTGACTATGTGATGGCCACCATAATTGATTTGGATTCCGATCACTTATACCAGCATGTCTATTCACAGTTTGTCTTAGATATTTAGGAACCCAATTATCATAAAAGCCTGGTGCAGCCAAATCACCATCATAAACCCAATTGAAGTGACCATCTGCAGTTACAGCAGTAATGTTTGGCGGATAAGTATTTCCAATTACTTTCCATATATAAATACCTTTACCAACTGAATAATTAGGTAGCTCCGATCCTTGCAAACTTCCGCCTTTTATGATATAATTCCAGTTACTTTTTCTTTGGTGGTTTTCAATAAGATAATATTCTGTAGATGTAGGTGAATTATATGGTATCGTAATTTGTAAAGCATCTCCAGTTTCAACATAATCGTGAAGTGTTTTTGTATATCCATTATTACCAGCTAAGAAGTATGAAGGGATATAACCTAGATGTTTACGTTCCCAACTGTTCATGGCCCCTGTTTGACCGTAATAGTCTGATTTGCCGGTCATCAACCCAAAATAGCTATGATCTCCTCCAAATAAGTAATGTCCATATTCATGGGCAATATGTACTGCAATTGTAGCTGGATAAGTGGTACTTCCTCTTCTGTTTGTTGTTATACCTGAACCTAAAATCGAAGGACCTGATCCATTTATAATAACGCCATCGTTTGTTGTGATACTATCACCTAAATAAGATATACCCCACTTAGTCCAAATATTTTTTGATTAATCCAATTTCTATAGATGATAACTAACATATCAAGATAGTTATCTCCATTTGATGGGGAAAATACAAATTGATTATTTACATATTTCCAATTATCATATTTTTTAAAATCAGCAATCTGATTTTTCAAAGCTATTAGGACATCAACATTTGAAGAAGTGAAATATTTTTCAGTACTCAACCTTATCAGATTTGGATGTATGTCTGCAATAAAATCAAAAGAACCGTTAGACATGTCTTTAAAATAGTCAGAAATTGTTTCGGTTCTATATGTAGTAGAAGTTTGTGAATCAAAAAATTTATAAGCCCAGTTTGGTAATTGTCCGCTAGTGTAGTGCCCCTAACGTATCTTTACATTTAATCCACTTGGCAATAATAGTG
>DZCE01000063.1 GCA_022736375.1 Arcobacter nitrofigilis
GCAAAATATCTAATAGAAGCGAAGCCATATGCACCAGCATTTTGACACTCATCTATCTGCTCTTGTGAAATGATACCGCCAAGTGCTACTACTGGTATTTTGATTGCATTGCAAATATTGCTCAACATAGATAATCCTAGTGGCTCACCTTTATTTGGAGAATGAAATATTGGGCTTACGGTTATCATATCAGCACCAAGATGCTCTGCTTTTAGAGTCTGTTCTAGCGTATGTGTACTTATTATTACAAATAGCCCCTTACTCTTTGCATATTTTATCTCATCAAACTGGGTACTCTGTAAATGAACTCCATCTACTTTTAGCTTAAATGCTAAATCTATATTTGTATGCAAAAGTATTTTATCAAATGGAAATTCTCTTGCACAAGATATAAAATCTATTGCGTTAATATCATAATTGAGATTTAGTTTATCGCGATAAACAATCATATTTGCTTTTTTTGATATACGAGATAAAGAAGAGGAGAGATTATCGAAGTCTAAGATAGAAGGATCACTAATCGCATACGCAATCATAGTAATCCTATTTTATTATAATTAGTGATGATCTGCTTCACTAACTACAACTGCTCCAGCAAGATAAACAAAAGTCAATATCATAAAGATAAATGTTTGTAAAATAGCACCAAATGCCAAAAGAAAATATCCCGATATTGGCACTACAAACCATGGAGCTAGCATTAAAAGAACCCATAGAAATAAATCATCACCTTTAATATTACCAAAAAGCCTGAATGATAGTGAAACTATACGAGATATATGAGAAACTACTTCGATAGGATACATAAATATAGTCATGATTGTTTTAACAACAGGATTCATATCACCAAGGTGAACAAATGAACCTAAGTATTTAAATAGTCCTTGTGCTTTTATACCTTCAAAATGATAGTACAAGAATACAATGATTGCAAGAGTCAAAGTTATATTGATATTTGAAGTTGGAGCTTCAAATCCAGGTATCATACCTACAATATTTGAAAAAAATACAAAAAGACCAATAGTAGCTACAAGTGGCAAGTATTTTCTAGCTGCCTCTTCACCAATAACATCTCTACCCATAGCCATAACACCACCAACGTATGACTCCATAACATTTTGAACTCCAGTTGGAACCAGCTTCATAGCTTTTGTCGCTACAAAAGATACTAGTAGAACCAAAATAGACACTAAAACAATATGACCCATCATCATACTGCTTCCGTGCCCCAAAACTGAACCTATAAAAGTAAATACACCATCCATAAACGAACCCTTGAAATTAATTTATTATATTATATAAAAAAGGTGCTAAATGGCACTTTAAAGAGTACCATTTATTCTCAAATTCTCTAGCATTATGTCTATTTTACCCTCTTGTCCTATACGATATAGTGCAAAATCATACTTTATTGGGTCGTTTTCATCAAACAACCTCAAACTTTGAGTTGCCTCAATGACGGCTTTATAGTCGTAACTTTTTCTTTGTAATAAACCTATCTTTTTTGAAATATTAAATGTATGCACATCAAGTGGTAGCATCAAATCTCTTTTATTTATCCGTCTCCAAAGACCCATATCAAGACTATCTTTTCGCACCATCCATCTAAAATACATCATATATCTTTTATAGGCACTAGTTGGATTTTTACCAGGTATTTTACCTATTAAAAAATCATAACCTTGTGTTCTTGTGGGATTAATTTCTTGCATTTTTGAAATCAAATTTGAAATGCCACCAAGCAAATTATTATCATTTTTATACCCATCGTATACTATATTTTCTATACTATCTATCTCTTTGAGTCTCTTTAGCGTCAAAAAGATTGAAACAACATCATCAGCTTTTTGAAATCTATAGTAATTATTCTTTAATGATTTTATAATCTCATCTTCATGGCAATCAAGCAGATTAAAATCAAGTGAATTCAAAAATTTGACTATTAATTTTGCATTTCCATACGCAAATAAAGCACACACAAGAGATATACTTTCATCATTGTATCTTCTTGCTACCATAAGTGGGTCTGGCTTGTCATCACTAAGCTCTAAAATACAGTTTCTAGCCAATATCTCATTCTCTAGATATTGCTTTAGGAGGACTCTATCTATCATTATTTTTATTGCAAATGGCACACACTCCATGTATGGTAATACTTTGTATATCATAGCCGTCAATACCGCTAAAATGACCTGAGTTGATACATTCTATTGAATGACAAACATTACATGAAAAATGGCTATGTGATTCTTTCTTCAGCTCATAATATCTTTTTTTATCACTTGAATCTATTGCTGATACGATATTTACCATTTCAAAAGAGTTCATTGTTCGATAAAATGTAGCTTTATCCATGGATATATTATTTTTTATGTCATTGTAGCATATTGGTTTTGAACTCTTATTTAGTAATTCAATAAGTATCTCTCGTGGTGATGTTATCTTTAGACCGCTTAATTTTATTATCTCTCTTGGGTTAATATTATTCATTTTAAAATGTGAAATTTTCACCAAGATAATATTTCCGAACATTTTCATCATTGATTACTTCACTACTTGTACCTGATGCCAGCATTTCACCCTTTCGCATCACAAAAGCTCTATTACAAACACCCAAAGTTTCACGCACATTATGATCAGTAATCAATATTCCCATATCCAAAGTAGCTAGTTGTTTGATTACATTTTGTATATCTATAACTGCAATTGGGTCAACTCCGGCAAATGGCTCATCAAGAAGTAAAAATTTAGGTTTACCAACCAAAGCTCTTGCTATCTCTACTCTTCGTCTCTCTCCACCACTCAGCCTAATACCCTCACGGTCACGAATTGGCTCAATATTAAATATCTCAAGCAGTTTTTCAATTCTATTCATGCTCTCTTCTTTTGAAAGTTTCAATGCCTCAGCTGCTATTAATAAATTTTGCTCAACTGTTAGATCTTTAAAAATACTAGATTCTTGAGGAAGATATGCTATACCCAATTTAGCTCTACTACTTAGTGACATATTTGTAATATCATTGTTATCCAGTGAAACTGTACCATTGGTGGCACTAGTCAATCCACAAAGCATATAAAAGGTAGTTGTTTTTCCTGCACCATTTGGTCCTAGAAGACCTACAATTTCATTGGTTTTAATCTTTAATGATATATCATGAACTATTTTTGTTGTCTTGATAGTCTTGGTCAAATTAATGGCTTCTAAAGTGTGCATTCATCTCCGATTATATAAAGCCTACCATTATCATGGGGCAAAATTATTACTCTACTCGTATTATACCCTGCTATCTTCAAAAACTCTTTAAGTTTACTTCCACTCCACTCTATTAGGTGCCATCCTTCTTTATCTAGCTCTTCATGTAGTCCTAGATTGAGAAATTCATCATCGTTTAAACGATATAAATCATAATGAAATAACTTCTCTCCATATTGCTGCTGAAGTGAAAAGGTAGGAGAAGTAACACTATAATTTATACTAAAATTTTTAGCAATTTCCTGAACCAAAGTCGTCTTTCCAGCTCCAACTTCTCCATCTAAAAAAATAATTATATTTTTAGGTAATTTATCAATCAAATAATGTGCTACCTCGCTAATATTATCTAGCGAAGTTGTAATTTCATATGACATCTATATCGTTTGAGAAAATTTTACAATCTCATCTAGATATTTCATAGCTGTTCCATCTTCTATGGCTCTTTTTGCCATAGCAATACCCTCGCTTATATCAATAGCCTTTTCATCAACAAATAATGCAAATGCGGCATTAATTAATACAGCATCTAGTTTAGCACCAGTTTCTTTTCCACTAAAAATATCTTGAATAATCTGAGCATTATGAGTAGCATCCCCACCCAAAATATCTTCAGGTGCAGAAAGCTTGAAGCCAAGTCCAACTGGATCAATCTCTCCATGTGAAATATATCCATCCTCAACAAATGCAAAAGCAGTCTTTGTTGATATGGATATCTCATCAGTATGATCAAGACTACTTACCACAAATGCTCGTTTTACCTTAAGCTCAACCAATGCATTGGCGACTGGCTCTATGTAAGCCTCATCAAAGACTCCGATTAGATATTTATTAACGCCAGCAGGATTTGTCAGTGGTCCTAAAATATTAAATATTGTACGATGCGGAATGGATTGACGAATTGGCATAATATGCTTCATTGCTGGATGGTGATTAGGTGCAAACATAAAACAAAAATTCATCTCCTTAAGCATTTTGGCTTGTTGTTCCAAATCAAGATCCAATCTAATTCCAAGGGCCTCCAATACATCAGCAGAGCCTGATTGACTAGTTACACTCCTATTTCCATGTTTTGCAACAACACAACCCATTGATGCAAGTAGTAAAGATACTGTTGTAGAAATATTAAATGTACCACTTTTATCTCCTCCTGTTCCTACTATATCTATAGCTTTATCTTGCAACTCTTGACTTATTGGTAATTTAATAGAATATTCACGCATTAATCTAGCAGCCATAGCAATCTCGCTAGATATCTCGCCTCTATCGTGTAATGCTACCAAAAAGTCTCTAGCCTCTTCATCTGATAATTCATTATTAAAAAGCTTTTCAAATTGAATTTGTGTTTTCATCTTCATTCTCCTTTATAAGTATACTATTCGTCTCTCTTGAGTATATATCATTTTGGCTCTTAGGGATAGTTTTCGTAGCTGGAATTGCTAATACATCGTAAAATTTATGACTTTTAAGATATTCAATTCTAATTTTATCACCAACTGAGACATTTTTTGATGGTTTTGCCTCAATATCATTTATAAATACAACGCCATTTCTAACCATATCCACGGCTACAGTTCGTCTTTTTATAATATTCACGCTTGCAAGCCATTTATCTATTCTCAATTCTAACCTTTACAACATTGACTCGTAGTTTGAACATATTCCAATAGTAAATACGACGCATCCAAGCTACCTCTTTTGGCTGATTGTTTTAAAAGTGAGATTGCTTTATCATGATTTTTTTCCACTCCAAGTCCATCAATATAATGGCGTGCTAGCATATATAAAGCATCGGAGTCATTATTTTTAGCAATCATTTTATTGTATAACTCAACTGAAACATCATACCTATCTTCATTAAATGCAATATTTGCTAATGTTTCTATATCCTCACCCACATGATTCCTTTTATAGTTTAAATGTCTCTTGTGCTTTTTGTGCCAAAGCAAGTCCAATAAAAGATAACTCACCATTTATAATCATACCATCTTTTTGTAATATTGAAACTATGCTATGATATTCATCTAAACTCATTGCTTTTGAATCTGCCAATATATTTCCTACATCCTCTATGCTCTCACCAGCCTCTTTGTACATCATTGACATTAATACTACTTGTGTTAAAAGCTCTACATCTTCTTGCATTAGTGTAGCTCACTATTTAATTTTACTTCTCTTGTGCTTCTTCTAGCTTCACTATCTCCAGTCATAGAGTTCTGTCTAAAATGTATACCGTGCAATCCCTGAAGTTCACTACCTTTGAATGTTGTCTTATTGTCTAATTCTACATTTGGATTAGCAACTTGTATTTTTTCTAATTCAAGTGGTGCAATTTTGATTTTAGTTCCAGCAAGCACCGTCATACCTGCATCCACAATACATCCATCGCCTAGAGGTATACCCGTAACTGAGTTTGCACCAAGAAGTGTATTCTCACCAATACTTATAGGATTTCCATCAGTTCCACTCAGAACACCAAGAATACTAGCTCCACCACCTACATCACTTCCTGCTCCTACAATTGCAGAGCTTGATATGCGTCCTTCTACCATAACTGCACCCAATGTTCCTGCGTTAAAGTTTATATATGATGCACCTGGCATAACAGTAGTTCCAGCTGCCAGTTGAGCTCCCATACGCACACGACTAGCTTCTAATATACGAGTATTATCAGCAGGAATAATATGCTGTAAATATCTAGGAAATTTATCAACACTATCAATTTGTGGATAAGTTCCTGTGAGCTTTAATGTTATCTCATGCTCCCTTAGATACTCAAGTTCATATGGTGTATTTCCAACCCACGCAACATTACTAAGCACACCAAAAGCACCATTTAGATTAATGCTTCTAAGTGCGGCTTTTGATAAAGACAACGCATAAAGCTTCAGATAAACAGCCTCTACACTTTGTGGATTTGTATCTTCAAATAGAAATACAATTTTAAAATTCGAGCCAAGTGTTGCCATAGATGCTAAAGTTTTAACAACTTGCACATTTAGATGTGCATCACCTTTTGCCTCGTCGAGGTATGGCGTAAAAGCTTTTACTGCATTGGATACGAATTCATCATTGATTGGTGCAACAAATTCACTACCACTAAAATCTACTTTTTTCTTTGATGCTTCAAGTGCAGCTATAAAAACTGCTGCTGAACCATAATTCTCTTTCCAGTTAATAATAGGAAAACTAGCTTGAAGAACTTTATCTGCATTTTTTTGACCTCTATCAACTCTTGCTATACCAAATGCTATTGGCTCCTTATATCCTGCCATATTTTTTGTATTCTCTACTAGTGCTTTAAAATCATCTGTTGTCACTATATTATTTATCATATCTAGATACTCCGTTTTTCTTTTTGTAATTATACACGCTTTTATTTAATATGTCTAAATCTATTTCATACAGACTTTGTCATCCACCTTTTGTTTTTGTCCTATTTGGACTATCTTTAGTTGCCAAAACTTGCTTCTCTATAACATCAATCATTAATCCTGCTATATCTTTTCCACTAGCTCCCTCTATGCCCTCTAATCCTGGAGATGAATTTACCTCCATAATTAATGGTCCTCTATTTGAACGAAGCAGATCAACACCACATACATTTAAGCCCATTATTTTAGCAGCTGCGATTGCTGTTCGTCGCTCTTCTGCTGTGATTTTAACCAATTGAGCCGAACCACCCCTGTGAAGATTTGAGCGAAATTCACCCTCTGCCCCTTGCCTTTTCATAGCGGTTACAACCTTACCATCAATCACTAGACATCTGATGTCTGCACCTTTTGATTCAGCAATAAATTCTTGTATCATGATATTTACATTCAGTCCCATAAATGCCTGAAGAACAGATTCTGCTGCTTTCTCAGTTTCTGCCAAAACTACACCAATTCCTTGTGTGCCTTCAAGTAATTTTATTACCAGTGGTGCACCACCAACCTCTTTGATGAGATCGGGTATGTCGTCTGGATTTCTAGCAAAACCAGTGACTGGCATTCCAATTCCTTTTCTAGAAAGCAGTTGCATACTTCTTAATTTATCTCGTGACCTTGATATAGCAACAGATTCATTGAGGGGGTAAACTCTCATCATTTCAAATTGACGCAAAACAGCTGTACCGTAAAATGTTACTGATGCACCTATCCTAGGAATTACTGCATCAACATTTTCAATTAATTCACCTTTATAGTGTATAGTTGGCTTTTTTGATGTGACATTCATGTAGCATTTTAAGTGGTCTAAAACTATAACTTCATGCCCCCTAAGCTCGGCTGCTTCTATAAGTCTTCTTGTGGAATATAATTTTTTATTTCTTGACAATATGGCTATTTTCATTTCATACTCCTATTTATGATAATAATTTTGCATTTTGATATGATAAATTAGGATTTACTACAAACCCATATTCCATTGCTCTTCTGCCTAGCAACATTGGAAATCTCATCGTGTCTCTATTTGTTAGTGTTAGCTCAATCTCTTGCGAGGTATCACCCAAAATCATCTTTGTTTTTATAACATATCTCATTGTTTTATTACCGTCAGAACTAGTCACAATTCTCTCATCAATCACAGCTGCTTCGCAATGTGAAACAGCTGTTAAATCATCATGCACGGGATGAATTCCGAACCTTACCATTTTTACACCTTCATGTATAAATGAATCAACATAAAAGGCATGTAATGCTGATGTTTTAGCACCAGTATCTACTTTACATTTCATCTTATCAATTCCAAGTTCAGGCAAAGAAACCCATTCCCTCCATCCTACTAATCGCTTTTCTACCACAGTTTTTGACCTTATAGTTTATTATTATTTAATTATATCACTGTATTATTATTTTAAACACAATTATATTACGAAAATATGATATATTTATACCAATAGGAGTATTAAATGAAAAATGTAAAATTTTTATTATCAACTTTAGTTGTCTTTGTTACTTTTAATGGTTGTGCTAGCCATCAAAATTTTATCAATCAACAAAATGCATGGAATGGTCAAAATATTAGTTCATACATAGATTCCACTGGATATCCTGAAAGCTCATATGATTTGCCAAATGGAAATAAAGTATATGTATATATTAAAAGAGATAATTATGGATATTATACAGATTTTTCCATGGGCTTTGATGGCACGATTGGAAGAAGAGGATATATAGGATTCCCAATAGGCTTTGGTAGTAATTATAATAGAGGTGAGGTGATTACTTGTCAACTTTTTATTGAAACAGATAAAAGTGGTAAAATTATTAAATGGTCTTCAAGAGGAAATAGTTGCATAGCAAGAGATAATAAAAACTAATCTACTCTTCGAATACAATAATATCATAACTAGAAGTAGTTACCAATGCTTTGCTAGCATGCACCGAACCTTGCCGATTTGTACGACTAAGCTCTTCTCGTAAATTACTAACTTCACTTTTCAATTCATCTATCTGTGATTTTAACTGCAAAACTATATCAACTCCAGCTAAATTAACACCCATTTGACGAGTTAATCTAAGTATTAACTTCATTTTATCAATATCACGCTGTGAATAGAGTCTAACTTTACCCTGTGTGCGTGTTGGCTCCAGCAACCCCTCTCTCTCATATTGCCTTAGAGTTTGTGGATGTATATCAAGTAGTTGTGCTACAACAGAGATAAGATAAACCGGTTCATCAAAGCTATGCATCATAATCCTTTATAATTTTTCTTTCATAAGTTCAAGGAGGCTACTATCCATACTATCAATATCTGGCAGTATAATATTTGAAACCAAAAACAAATCTCCTCTTAGAGCAGTTTTTCTATCAACCACACCTTTGCCTTTTAGCCTAAATCTTTGTGAGTTTCTAGTATTTTGAGGAACCTTTAAAGATACGGTTTTGTCAGGAGTCTCTATCGAAATGACACCACCGAAAAGTGCATCTTTTAATGGCAAATCAAATGTTTTATATAAATCATCTCCCTTGCGTTCATACTCACTAGACTCTGCGATCTCAATTTTAAGTATTAAATCACCAGCTTGTCCTTGATACTTCTTTCCTTTTCCACGAACACGCATACTCTCGCCACTCTTTATTCCGGCTGGGATTTTTATATCAAATGTAGAACCATTTGCACTGACAGAATGTGTTCCACCCAT
>DZCE01000013.1 GCA_022736375.1 Arcobacter nitrofigilis
TATTGATATTATATCAAAATAATATAATGTTCATAAGTAATACTATATTTTTTGGACATAATTGTAAAAATAGACTTAATTTTGAAATTAGGATATATATTAAAAAGTGAATTTCTAAGAACCAATGATAGCGATTCAATTCTCCCAAATAGATTAATTGAATTATAGTTTTGAACTATTTTATTTTTAATAAAATTACACTATAATATTTCATGACAATTACAATTAAAGATGAAATAATCAACAGAGAGCAAATTATTAAGCTTTATCCAGTGGCAATAATTGAAACAGGCGAAGAGAACGAAACAACTCATATAAGTATAGAGTGGATAGATACTGAGGGGGTTGGCAAGGTAATTGTAGTAGGTTATGCAATTGTTATTAATTTTGATAATTCGAGTACAAAAGAGTTTTTTTATCCCACCAGAGATGAATTTAACAATGCAATAATAGATATACAAAAACAATTATCTAAAAATTAGAAGTCTGCTACAATAGAATAACAAAGGAGTTCATATGTCGTTTTTTCAACTTATACTTTTCATACTTGCTGGAGGAATTTTTTTTATATTTTTCAAAAAACTTTTTAATAGTGATTATCCAAAAAGAGGTATAGATTATGAAGCTTCGCTACCAAAAGAACAAATAGGAGGAGTTTCATCTCCTGAGAAAATATTTTCTAAGCCAACAGTTAAAAAAAATAGAGTTAATGAGCTTGTGGATATGGCAGATGAAGCAATAAGTGTTGATAATTTTGACGAAGCAACCAAAGCATTGCAGAGTGCCCTGACTATTGAGCCTAACAATATAGAACTTTTGCGTAGAGCAGGATATGTCGCAATACAAACTAATGAGCTTGATTTGGCAAAAGAATATTACAATAAAATATTGTTTCAAGACGAAAATGACGATTTAGCCCATATGTCACTTGCAAATGTACTACATAGGATTAAAGAAAATGATGAAGCAATTATTCACCATAAGAGATCAATCCAATTAGATGATAATTATGCAAAACATTATTATAATTATGCAAACACTCTGCATGATATGGGTAAAATAGAAGAAGCAATAGTTAACTATAGAAAAGCATTTGAGTTAGACAATGAATTAATAGAGGCCAAAGATATGGCAGATAAACTAACACAAGCTAGTCAGTTATGAGTAGCGAAAAATGTTTTATAGAGCAGACTGCGACCACAAATATTTTACTAAAAGTGACTAATGTATGTAGTGAGTGTTATGCTGATCTAAAAGAGGGAAGCGTAATATTTTATGATCTTAGGGGATGTAGATATATTTGCTATTTGTGCCATGAGAGAATAGCACCATTAATGTCTAGTGAATGCAATATGGATAGCGATGAACCACTTCTATTCTAGTTTTCTGCAATATATTTAATTGCATTTATATAGCTAAGATTATTTAGTTCCACACCTTTATATGCCTTGTCAAATGCAGTACCATGATCAACTGATGTTCTCAAAATTGGTAAATTAAGAGACACATTAATACTTTCATCAAAATAGAGTGCTTTTAGTGGTGCAAGACCTTGATCATGATACATTGCAACCATATGACTATATTTGGCTCTCATATGAGGCGTAAATGCAATATCTGGTACTAGTATATTTTCATCATATATATTTGATGTTTTATTGGCTTCTAGCACGGCTTCATATATAATATCTTCTTCATTTCCAAGTACTCCACCATCTCCTGCATGTGGATTTAATCCAAGAATACCAACCTTCTTATCGCTTTTTATGGAGTTTGCAAAGTTAATTAAAAAACTTGTTAATCTCTCTTTTGTAAGACTATTCGCAACTTCTCTTAGTGGAATATGTTCAGTATATAATGCAACAAAAAGCGAAGGACAGCCAAGCATCATAATTGCATCAGCATTGCAAAAATCTCTTAATGCATCCGTGTGACCTTTGTATTTTATTCCAGCAAGCTCCCATGCTTTTTTATGAATTGGTAGAGTGCAAATAGCATCAACTTCTTTGATTTGTGCTAATTTGACAGCTATTTGGAAAGATTCAAAGCTATATTTGCCACTTTCTTTGCTAATCTCTCCTGATTCGATATTAAAATACTCACTTTTGGGATTTAGGATGTTAAAATCATTTGGCAAGATTATATTTAATTTATTACAAGCTTGTGCTAACATGTACTCATCAATACAGTATATTGGTCTAACTATATTTGATATAGTCTTATGATTTCTTAGTATTAGCTCAATTCCGATACCATTTAAATCACCAACACTTATAGCTACTTTTTTCACTATTTCATAGCCGCCATCATCTCATTTATGGCGTTTTCTAGCCCAATCCAGATAGAGCGAGCGATAATACTTTGACCGATATTTAGCTCTTCAATATATTGTAAACTAGCAATTGCATTAACATTATCATAATTAAGACCATGACCAGCTGCGACTTTCAGCCCAATCGAATTCGCTTTTTTACTTAAAGTGTCCAATTTTTCAAGCTCTACTTGTAGTTTTTGCTCTAGTATTTGGTTTGATAAATCTAGCTCTTTAATGGCATGGTGTGAATTTCTGATATTAGTATGAAGTGTTGCATAAATATTGGCATACAATCCTGTATGAAACTCAATCCACTCAACACCAAGCTCTTTTGACCTCTCAACTGCTTCATTAGTTGGGTCTATAAAAAGTGACACCTCAATATTGTTTTCATGGAGTTTATCTATGGCTAATTCTAGTCTATTGTCGTATAGTGACAATCCACCCTCTGTCGTAACTTCTGCTCTTTTTTCTGGCACTAGAGTGACACGAGTTGGTTTTAGATTGCAAGCAATATCTATCATGCTAGATTCAATTGCACACTCAAGATTTACTGGTAATTTGGATTGTTTAATAATTGCAAGGGCATCACTATCTTGGATATGCCTTCTATCTTCTCTAAGGTGGATAGTTATTTGGTCAACACCACATTTTTCACAAATATTCAAAGCATCCAGTGGATTTGGGTCGTATATGCGTCTAGCTTCTCTTAGAACAGCTATATGATCAATATTAACTCCAAGCTTCACTTTGATGCCTTTATAATTTTATTTGTAATTTTTGATAGCTTTTTCTAGTATTTCAGTAGCGTCTGCTTTACCTTTGAAGCCTGTAACTTTTACCCATTTGTTTGGCTCTAACGCTTTATATGTCTCAAAGAAATTTTTTATGCGATTTTGTGTATGAGCTGGAACATCACTCAAATCTTGTATATTGTCATATGTTGGATCTATTTTGCTTGATGGAACGGCTATAAGTTTCTCATCGCCACCTTTTTCATCTTCTGTTAACAACACACCAACAAGTCTACATTTTATAACGCTTCCTGCTTGAAGTACATAATCACAAAGAACTAAAATATCAGCAGGATCACCATCATCAGAAAGTGTATTTGGAACAAAGCCATAATTTGCTGGATAATGCATAGCTGAGTACAATACTCTATCAACTTCAACGGTACCACTCTCTTTGTCAATTTCATATTTAATATTTGAGTTAAGTGGTACTTCAATTACCACTTTTACTTCATCTGGATTTTTGCCATATCCTATTTTGTCAATGTTCATATTTGTCCTTTAAGTTTTGTGAATATTATCATACTATAGCTTTAAATAGCCGTTTACTATATTGCATTTTCATCATTTAGTGCGTAAATAATTTTTTTACTATCTAGCATAGTTTTAAAACGCTCAAATGTTTCATTGGTTAGTAATTCATTGCTTGATGCAACTGAAAGAACAACTCTCGGTCCATCACTATATATCTTTGGTAATGAAGAGCATTCAACCCCGCTTGGCACAGTACGCATTGTTTCTATAAGCTCACTCTCACGACAAAGTGCGGTAAGTGTTAGCCTAAACACTTTTAGAGGTTTTTTGATTAGTTTGGGCAATATATTTTTTATCATTGGGTGGCTCATTTCTGGAAAGCCTGGCGTGAAAAAGAAACGATTATCAAGGCTAAATGCTGGCATTTTATTAAATGAATTATCTATGAGATCAACATTCTTTGGTAGATTAGCCATGCCAATGGAGTGTGGATAGGCTCTGTCTCCAAGTTCACTTATAATTATCTCTTTTGCTTCTTGATTTTCTATTAAAACCCCATCCCTGAGAGCATCTGATGCGGCTTGTCTTGTATAATCATCGGGTGTTGAGCCTATTCCTCCAAGAGAGAAAACTATACTGCTAGGTAATGATTTTAGATATCTTAGTGTTGATATTATCAAATCTGGTTCATCAGCAATAACAAATGAACCTTTGAGTGTGTATCCATATGATGCTAGTTCAGTGGCTATAAAATCAAAATGTGCATCTACTCTTCTTTGATTTAATATTTCGCTACCTATAATTAGAGCATAAAAATTCATATATTTTATGCTTCAGTATAGTTTTTTAGTTGTCTTCCGACTTTTGGATGTTTTAGTTTTTTAATAGCAGACGCCTCTATCTGTCTAACTCTCTCTCTAGTTACATTAAGCTCTTTGCCTATCTCTTCTAAAGTTCTATCACTCTCATCCTCAAGTAGACCAAAACGCATACGAATAACAGCCTTTTCTCTATCATTTAATTGGTCAAGAACTTCGTCTATTTGGTTGTTTAAATCTTCTCTAAGCACAACTTCCATAGGACTTAGAGAGCTTTTATCTTCGATAAAGTCCCCGAATCGTCCATCATCTTCATCGCCAACAGGGGATTCTAAACTAACAGGTTCTTTGGTAATTTTGATTACATTTCTCACTTTTTCAACCGTTAGTCCAACTTCTTCTGCAATAGTTTCAATATCTGGCTCTACACCATTTTCTTGCATATGTTTTCTAGTGATTTTATTTATTCTATTGATAGTTTCAATCATATGTATTGGGATTCTAATTGTTCTTGCTTGATCTGCAATTGCCCTAGAGATTGCCTGTCTAATCCACCATGTCGCATATGTAGAGAATTTAAAACCTTTTTTATATTCAAATTTATCAACAGCTTTCATTAGACCAATATTACCCTCTTGAATCAGATCCAAAAATGGTAATCCTCTATTTGTGTATCGTTTTGCAATAGAAACAACAAGTCTTAGATTTGACTTTGCCATTCTAGTTTTAGCTCTCTCACTTCTAGTCTTACCTAATCTAATTTGGTCTAAGATTTCCAAGAGTTTATTTGGATCCATATCAAATCCACCCTTGCTTGCTTCTCTTGTTTCAAATAATTTTTTTATTTCAACATATGTGCTAACCATTGTGGTCTCAGGAACGGCATCAGATATATCATCTTTGTCCATATTTACTATGTCATCAAGTATCTTCTGGTGATTTGCCAATAGTGTATCATTGAAGAGTGGAAGTTTATATTCAAGTCTTTTTAACTCTCTATCGAAACTATCGTCACTTGTGAGAGCTGTTTCCATTGCTTTTACAAGTTCATTTATAAGCTTACTTGTAGGTCCTAACTCTAGTAATGAAAGCTTAAGTTGTTCTTTTTTGAATGCAACTTTAAGTCGCTCATGAAAAATTGGTTCTGAATCGTTTCCTGAATCTTCATCTTCGTTGCCTTCTAGAAGTTTAAACAAATCTTCTCTAGCCTTTTCCCACTCTTTTTTTGCTTTTTCTAAGGCTTTAAAGCAATCTACTACTTGAGAAACTCTTTTGTCATCTTTTGGTGCAGTTTTGGTTTCAGTATTTTCATCTTCTGTTTCAACATCTGATTCATCATTGTTGTCATCACTGTCACTATCATCAAAGCTTTTAAATAGTTCCTTTACTCGTCTTTCTCTATTTAAAAGTGGACCCTTATAATTTATAATATATCCAATCAAATATGGAACAGAACAAATAGCATCAAGAATTACATCTTCTCCACCCTCAATTTGAAGACTTAAGTCTATTTCTTCTTCTTTTGTTAAAAGAGGAATTTTACCCATTTCGCGAAGATACATTCGCACTGGGCTATCGCTTCTACTCCATTCTAAAAGCTCTTTTTCTTTAGAAAAATCAAATTCGTCATCTGTGTGATTGTCAGCATATTTTTTTCTCTGTATCTCTTTGTTTTCACCTTCTTTTTTTGTGACTCGTTTTGCATATTCAGATGAACTTACAATAGCTATTTGTTGAGAGTTTGATATTTTATATATTTTTTTTGCTTGTGTTGATGTGATTGGCTTGGAAAACTCTTTTGCTATATTTTCATATGTAAGTGCATCACCTTTTTTCTTGGACTGCAATAATTCTTCTATTTTGGTCATGCTATCTTTTTCTGCCATGTTTGATTGTCCTTTTATTTTTATGGAAGTGAGATTTGTATTTATTAAAATTAATTTTATAATTTCTTAAGGTGGATTATACCCAAATTTTATAAAAAGTCAAGTGCCAGATCGGCATAATTTAACTTTAAAAGTTGATTGTATGGCAAGTTTTGATATAATAAAACTAACATAATTTTTAAAGACTAAAGGATAAAATTTGCAAGGTAAAGTTTGGAAATTTGGAGAAAATATAGATACCGATTTGATAATAGCTGCTAGATACCTTAACACTAGTAATCCAATTGAGCTTGCTAAGCATGTAATGGAAGATGCAGATCCTAGTTTTGTATCCAAGATGAGTATTGGTGATATTATTGTTGCTGGAGAGAACTTTGGTTGCGGGAGTAGTCGTGAACATGCACCTATTGCAATTAAAGCTGCTGGCATTAGTGCCGTAATTGCCCCTACATTTGCTAGGATTTTTTATAGAAATGCTTTTAATATGGGATTGCCAATATTTGAATTAAAAGAAGCAGATGAGATAAATGATGGCGACACTATAAGAGTAGATATGGAGAAAGGTGAGGTAATTAATATTACACAATCAAAAACATATAAATTTACACCAATTCCTGATTTTATGCAGTCGCTTGTTGATGCTGGTGGGTTAATTGAGTTTGCAAAAAAAGAGTTGGAGACAAAATAATGGTAAAAAAATATAAAATAGGTCTCATAAAAGGCGATGGAATTGGACCAGAGATTATAGATGAGGCGACTAAAGTTCTTAATGTTGTTGGCAAAATATGTGATTTAGAGTTTGAATATAGCGAGATGCTACTAGGTGGGGTTGCGATTGATGCTACTGGCGTGCCATTTCCTGATGCTACTAGAGACGGAGTTGATAAGTGTGATGCTGTACTGTTTGGTGCAATAGGTGGTCCAAAATGGGACAATCTAGATAGACACTTAAGACCAGAGAGCGGGTTATTGGCCTTGAGATCTCATATGGGTACTTTTGCCAACCTTAGACCAGCTATTGTATATGATGAGCTAGTAAATGCTTCTACTCTTAAAGCAGAAGTGGTAAGTGGCGTGGATATTATGGTAGTTAGAGAGTTAACTGGTGGAATATATTTTGGACAACCAAGAGCCATTGAAAATGATAGAGCGTTCAATACTATGGTCTATACAAGAGAAGAAGTACAAAGAATTGCAAGAGTTGCATTTGATATAGCAATGAAGCGTGATAAGCGAGTATGTTCTGTGGACAAGGCTAATGTTCTTGAGGTTAGTCAATTTTGGAGAGATATTGTGATTGAAATCGCTAAAGAATATCCAGAGGTTGAATTGACGCATATGTATGTTGATAATGCAGCGATGCAGCTCATTAGAAATCCAAAGCAGTTTGATGTTATTTTAACTGGTAATATTTTTGGGGATATTCTTTCAGACGCAGCTAGTATGCTTAGTGGCTCGATAGGATTACTTCCAAGTGCAAGTACTGGAGCTGGAGTAGGGCTTTATGAGCCTATTCATGGTTCTGCTCCTGATATTGCAGGACAAAATATCTCAAACCCATTAGCTACGATTTCAAGTGCTTCTATGATGCTAAAATATGCATTTGGAGAGCTTGAAGCTTCACAAAAAATAGACGATGCTATAAAATCAGCTCTTCGTGACGGGTATCGTACTGGTGATATCGGAGCTTATGATGCTAAAGTATTATGTAGCTGTTCTGATATGGGTGATATAGTTGCAAAATATCTAATGGCATAATCTGTATGGCAAACATAGAAAATTTAAAAGCTAGAGTTCTTATAGATTGTGAAGATGCAAAAGGACTTGTTTATAAAACTTCAAAAGTATTTTTTGAACAAAACTTAAATATAGAAAGCAATAGAGAGTTTGTAGATCCTGAAAATGGTCGATTTTTTATGCGTTCTGTGGTATCTGGCGACTTTAGTGTGGCAGAATTAAAAAATAAACTAATTTCAGTGCTTCCATCAAATGCAAACTGTCGTGTGATAGAGCCAAATAGGAAAAAAATAGTCATATTTGTAACTAAAGAGTCTCATGCGTTGGGTGATATTTTGATTCGTCATAGTGATGGAGAGCTTGATGTTGATATAGTAGCTGTTATAGCAAATCATAATACCCTTGGTGAGTTGGTGGGGCGTTTTGATATACCATTTATTCATATATGTGCTGAAAATATCTGTAGAGAAGAACATGAAAGTTCGGTTATTGATATTTTGAAAAAAATAGATTTTGACTATATTGTACTAGCAAAATATATGAGGATTTTAACTCCAACTTTCGTTTCACAGTTTGATGGTAAAATAATAAATATTCATCACTCATTTTTGCCAGCATTTATTGGAGCTAATCCATACAAGCAAGCTTATGATCGGGGCGTTAAAATCATAGGAGCTACTGCACATTTTGTGACAAATGATCTTGATGAAGGTCCGATTATCGCTCAAGATGTTGTTGGTGTTAGTCATAGACTAGATTGGCGTGATATGCAACGAGCTGGGCGTGATGTAGAGAAAATTGTATTATCAAGAGCTTTGAGCTTGGTGCTTAATGATAGAGTCTTTTTAAATGGCAATAAGACGATTGTATTTTAATGTTTAATATTGTACTCGTGTCTCCGCAGATTCCACCAAATACTGGCACAATAGGGCGACTTTGCGTTAATATTGGTGCTACTTTACATATCATAAAGCCAATCGGTTTTGACATGGACGATAAAGCTGTAAAAAGAGCCGGACTTGATTATTGGGATAAGCTTGATTTGGTAGTTTGGGAAAATATTGATGATTTTTTAGAGGTCAATCCACCTAGCGATAAATTCCACTTTGCAACAACAAAAACTGACAAAATTTATTTTAATGATTCATTTGGCAAAGGCGATTTTATACTCTTTGGTTCCGAAACAACAGGAATTGACGAGAAGTTGTTATTAGCTAATAAAGATAGATGTATCACAATACCTATGGGAGAAGATGGCAGAAGCTTGAATTTGGGTATTAGTGTCGGAATTGTAGCATATGAAGCGTTACGCCAAAATTACGATGGATTTCAAAAAATAACTATACCACACAAAGGATAAATGATGATTGATGACATACTTTATGTTGCTCCATTTGCTCTATTTGGATTAATTACTTTTGTAATAATTAGAAACTATTTTCGAACTAAATTTGATTCAAATGACAATAGAATTGATATGACCAAAGATGATAAGAGTATCAAATAACCACGAATTTACCAAAGGTTGGGTACAATTATTCATAAATTGCAAATAGGATTATTGATGACCAAGCCGTTACTTATAGAGATTGGGGTGGAGGAACTTCCAGCTATTCCACTTTTAAAAATATTAGATAAAATAGAATCTTCATGGAAGGATATTTTGGTCAAATATTCTTTGGAGTCAAATTTTGAGTTTTTATACACACCAAGAAGATTGGTAATTCGTGCCATGGAAATGCCTACTAGACAGACTGATAGCGAGATTGAGCTAGTTGGTCCTCCAGTTGCTGTGGCACTAAAGGATGGCGTTGTAACGCCTGCGGGAGTTAGCTTTGCATCTAAATGTGGCGTTGAATTTGATATGCTTGAGCGAAAAGACATCAAAGGCAAAGAAGTTCTGTATTACTCTACCATCTCAAATGGCAAGGAAACACAAACTCTTATTGGAGAGATGATATCTGAATGGATAAGTTCAATGGCGTTTGGAAAAATGATGCGATGGGCTAGTAGGAGCGATGAATTTATTCGTCCAATTAGATGGCTTCTTGTGATGCTTGGGGATGAGCATTTGAATGTTGAGCTATTTGGTGTTAAAAGCGGCAACACTACTAAATTACATCGTATGATAGATAATGATATTGCTACAATAGAGTCAATTGAAATGTATGAAACTATTCTTGGGGATGGTGGAGTTGCTTTAAATCAAGAATTTAGAAAAATATCTATTTTGATGGATTTTGGTCAAATAGAGAAAAAAAACAGTGTTGTTATTGAGAGAGATGATGAGCTTTTGAGCGAAGTCGTTGCGATTACTGAAAACCCACAAGCCCTGCTTGGATCGTTTGATGAGGAGTTTTTAACTTTGCCACCAGAGGTTATTATTACTTCAATGAAAGAGAATCAGAGATATTTTCCAGTATTTGAAAATAATAAACTTTCAAATAAATTTGTAGTAGTTAGTAATGCACTTACAAATGATTACGCAAAAGTAATCGATGGAAATGAGCGAGTATTACGCCCTAGGCTTAGTGACGCTATGTTTTTCTATAAAAATGATTTAGCTAGAGGCCTAAAATGTGATGGGCTAGAGAAGGTTCAATTCATTGATGGTTTGGGCACGCTAAGCGATAAAATAAAGAGAGAAGAGAAGATAGCACTCTATTTGACTGATAAGTATAGTGATAGATTAGAAGATATTAGGGAAGCAAAATCTTTAATAAGCGAAGCTATTAATCTAGCAAAAGCTGACCTTACTAGTGAAATGGTCTATGAATTTACAGAGCTTCAAGGTCTGATGGGGAGCTATTATGCTAAAGAATTTGGATACAATAGTATAGTTTGCGATAGCATAAAAGAGCAATATATGCCAATAGGCGATGGAGCAGAGCTTCCTACTTCGGTATTTAGCTCAATTGTAGCAATGGCAATCAAATTAGATACATTAATCGGATTATTTAGTGTAGGCAAAATCCCAACTGGCTCAAAAGACCCATTCTCTTTGAGACGAGCTGTGAATGGCATCTTTAGAATAGCCGATAAATACGATTTGGCATTTGATATTGATGAAATTTTTGCTGATTTATCTAGTTTTTATGAGCCATTTGATTTGGAGCTTTTATCATCTTTTGTGATTGAGAGATTATATAAGGCAATCCCTGTGAATCCATCTATAATATCAGCTGTTCTAAGCTCTAATGAGAGAGATATTTGTGAGATTTTCAAAAAATCACTAGCACTAAATTCAATCGTAACTAGAGATGATTTCAAAGAAATATCAAGCACATTCAAGCGAGTAGCTAATATATCCAAAGATATAGTTGCCACAACCGTCGATAGCGAGCTATTTAGCGAAGAAGCAGAGAGAAATCTATATAGCCGTTTTATTGAGATTGAAAAAAGCGATTTTAGCTCTTATGAGGCTAGGCTTGAGGCACTATTTGGATTAAAGCCATTATTAGATAATTATTTTGATAATGTAATGGTAAATAGTGATGATGAGACAATCAGGCTAAATAGACAAGCCACTATCAACGCGATTTATAATAGCTTTAAGAGCATTGCAGACATTAAAGAGATAACTATCTAATGAACCATTATGATACTGTCATTATTGGTGCTGGTATCGCAGGGTGTAGTGTGGCATATTTCTTGCACAAGGCAGGGCAGAAAGTTTTAGTAATAGATAAAAATGGTATTGCAAGTGGTGGAAGTGGCGCCGCAGGAGCGTTTTTGTCTCCAAAGATTGGTTCAAATTTGCCATTAAAGCAATTAAGCGACAAAGCTTTTGAGTTTTCAATAGATTTTTACAAGAACAACTTTCCAGAATATTTTCACCAAACAGGTATAATTAGAATACCAAAGAGTGAAAAAGATTATATGAAAATTGAGAAATTCAACCTACCTCAAAAGCATAATACTCTATCTACAAAAGAGCTTCTGAATAAAAATATAAAATCAAAATTTGGCGGTATAGAGTTTAGTGACGCTGGAATATGTGACTCAAAAGATCTTTGTGAAGCACTGACTAAGGGCGTAGATATAAAGATAGTTGATGTTAAAAATATAAAATTTGACGGAGAATTTTGGCACATCGAAGGTTTCATATCAAGGAATATTATAATGGCAACAGGATATGAAAATAACCTCATAGATATTAGGTATATGAGTATTGAAGGCATATGGGGGAATAGGGCTGATTTCATATCCGATCTAGAGCTTGAGAGTTCATTTCACGAGGGCTTTTCTACATCAGCCAATATAGGTGGAATAATCAAACTTGGTGCCTCGCATGAGCTTGATGTGAATTGTACTCAGCCATGTAATGGTGAAAAAGCAGATGAGTTGCTTGGGCTTGCAAGTGAGTTTATAGATTGTAGTGATTTTAAGCTCAAAGAGCTTTTTTGTGGAATGAGAGCATCAAATCGTGACTATACGCCAGTTGTTGGTAGTGTTGTAGATGTTGAGCAGATGCTCAAATGTCCTAATATTTTAAATGGACGCAAATATCCACTAGTTCACTATAAAAATTTATTTGTATTTAATGCTTTGGGTGCTAGAGGTTTTGTTTTGGCTCCGTATTTGGCAAATGAGCTATCAAATCACCTAGTTTCTGGTAGTGATATTGATAAAACTGTAAACCCAAATAGGCTTTTTTGGAATTGGGTTCGAAAATATAGTTCAAATAGTAAAATTAGCTAATTCTCAATCAAATTCCAGTTAGGCTCTTGGCTTAATAATGGAAAGCCATCAAGTATCTCTTGAGGTGTAAATTTACTTTTATAGGCAAATGCATTGCACCCATCAACCCAGTAGCCTAGATATATCCATTTTAGATTGAGATATTTTGCAAGTTCTATTTGGTACAGTAGTGAAAAAACACCCAGTGATAAATCACCGTAATCATGATTATAGTAGCAATAAATAGAGCTAATCCCATCATCTAATATATCTATCAAATCTACACACACAAGCTTTTCATCTCTATAATAAAGTACTTCTCTTGCAAAATTACTAGCACCATCTACAAAGTTCTCGTAATACTCTTTTTGAGATATTGGTCTATATTTCCAGCCATCTTTATCTTGTTTATGTATATGATATTGATTGTACAGCTCTATATGTGCTTTTGATAGAGTTGGGGCTTGCAGAACTATTCTTGTATCAACATTTCGCTTTATTGATTTTTTTTGGCTCTTTGACGCTTTGAATTCGGCAGCATCGATGCGAAGGCTTTTGCACTCATTACAACCGTTGCAAATAGGATGAAAATAATATCTACCAAATCTTCTCCAGCCTCGTTTTATAACTTCTGATGCAAATGTTTGATTGGGTTCAAATATGTATTTATAGTGCATGCGAACTTTTTTTTCAGGCAGGTACGAGCATTCATAGTCTAGCATCGAAAAATCAGTTGATGGTGGAGATAATAATCTTTGCATTCTGTCATTCATAAACGCGATTATACTTGAAATATAGTAAAATTGCACCAAAAAGAGTAAAAATGTTGATTTATCAATCACACAATGGATATTGTTACAATAGTGATACAATATTTTTGGCACATTTTATTTCATCATTTGCACCAAAGGGTACTCTTCTTGATGTTGGTTGTGGAGTAGGGGTTCTAAGTATTATTCTTTCCGGTATATCTAGCGTGACTATTTCAGCCATCGATAAACAAGAAAAAATGTGTAGATATGCAAAACATAATTATGTAAATAATAATATAAATGCTATGCTTTATAATGAAGATTTTGCAACTTTTGATACAGATATGAAGTTTGATGTAATTGTTTCTAACCCTCCATTTTATGCTCCAAGCGTTTCCCAGTCCAGTGATGAATGTCTGTCCATTGCTAGATACGCTTCAAGTTTACCAATTGATGTTTTTTTTGAAAAAGTACATAAGCTTTTAACAAATCAAGGCAGATTTTATTTCTGTTATGATGCAAAACAAATCACGGATATTTTAGTTAAACTTAAAAAGCATCATCTTGCAGCAGAAGTTATTAGGTTTGTGCATTCAAAAGTTAACAAAGACTCAAAATTAGTGATGATAGCATGTCGACACAACTCAAAAGCTGTTAGTCGTATTATGACACCATTATTTGTTTTTGATGAGGAAGGTCAATACACTTTGGATGCAAAAGAGGCATTTTTATATGCGTCACTACATAGTATAAAAGGAGAGATGAGTGATATTTGATTTTAAAGATGGATATAGTTATGGTTTTGATAGTTCTGCATGTGCTAGTTGTGGAGGTCATTGTTGTAGAGGAGAGAGTGGGTATATATGGATCAAGTATGACGAGATAGAGAGACTAGCAACCCATATAGGCTTAGACTTAGAAGATTTCGCTAAAATGTACCTACGAAAAGTTGGTCATAGATACTCATTAATTGAAAAAGAGTTGGCTACAGATGATTTTGCATGTATTTTTTTCGATGAAAATGCAAAGCAGTGTGGGGTATATGAGGCAAGGCCGTCTCAATGTCGAACATTTCCTTTTTGGGAGCAGTTCAAAAATAATGAAGATGAGGTAAGAGCAGAGTGTCCTGGGGTCGTTTAGTATTATGGCTATTTGCTGTATTGTTATTTTTATTTGTGCTACTAGTAGGATTTTATAAGTTTGCAGCAGTAGATAATAGTAAGTCGTTGCCACTTGATATCACAACAGAAGATGATAGAATAATGCAAGGGTTGTGGTATGAAGACAGTGGTGATTTAAATAATAGCTATAGAGTTTTTAATTCTTTATATAAAGATACAAAATCAAATGCATATTTGCTTGAAGATATTAGACTTTCACTTCTAACTGGGACAAGGCTAAATGAGAGCGAGATTGAGTTAGAAAAACTACATAAAGAAGACCCAAAAGAGACAAAAGTGCTTAGGCTACTGATGACACTGCACTTGGTGCAAAAAAAGTTTGATAAAGCCAAGAGTGAGGCTGAAAAACTCATACTGCTATCCAAAGACAAACTTGATATCGGGGTGGCATCTGACGCGTTTATATATGCAAATGAGCCAAATAGGGCTTTGGCAATTTTAAATACGCTTTACAATGAAGAACATGATGAAGAGATTGCTATGCGAATGGCGACAATATTATATGATATGTATAAAGAGAGCAAGCAAGCCATTTCATTGCTAGAAGAGCATGATAGGATGTATGGTGGAAGTGATGAATTGCATGTAAAATTATATGATATCTATGTATCGTCAAACGATTTAGATGGAGCATATAAATTTGCAATTAGAATATATAATGAAACCAGAGATTGGCAATATCTAAATGATATAGCAATGAAATATTATGAAATCAACAAATGTGATAAGGCATATGAGATAATGAAAATAATAGTTGAACAAAATGGTACTAGTGACCAAAGGATAAAAATAAATTTGGATAAAATAAATAGTTGTCTTAAAGACAAAAATAGTAAAAAACAGTAAAAGAAGAGAGATAAAAAGCATGCCAAAGATATTACAAGAGATATTAAAAAAAACTAGAGATGATTTGGAGAAAAGAAAGATTGATTTTCCAGCGGAATGGCTTGGTAGGTCTTTAGCATTTAATCCTTTTATTCCTAAAGATGTAAAATCACATTTAAGATCAACAAAAGATAATCCATATCGTATTATCGCAGAGGTAAAAAAGGCAAGCCCAAGCAAGGGGATAATTAGAGAAGATTTTGATCCTGTAAAAATAGCTCAAGATTATGAAGTTGGCGGTGCTGATGCACTCTCTATTTTAACAGAACCACATTATTTTCAAGGTGACAAAGAATATCTTGGAATGATTAGAAGATACTCCAGTTTACCACTTTTGCGTAAGGATTTCATAGTTGATAAATATCAACTCCTTGAGGCTCTTGTTTATGGTGCTGATTTTGTTCTTTTAATCGCTGCCGCACTAAGTCGCAAAGAACTTAAAGAGCTTTATAATTATGCACTTCATTTGGGGCTTGATGTGCTTGTTGAGGTTCACGATAAGAGTGATTTGGTAAAGACAATGTTTGCAGGAGCTGATATTATTGGCATAAATCATAGAAATCTTGAAACATTTGAGATGGATATGAGCCTAAGCGAGAGATTGATTCCACTTATTCCAAATGGCAAGATTATAGTTGCTGAGAGTGGTATTGAAAACCATGAGACAATAGTTGAACTATCCAAAATTGGAGCTGATGCATTTTTGATTGGTGAACATTTTATGAGGCAAGATAATATAATTGAGGCAATTAAAAGCGTTAAATATGGAGATAAGAGCTAAATATCTTAATATTTAGAAATCTCCACTTATCCCTAGCCCAAATTTATCAGATAAAATCATATCTTTTCCATTAAATTCTATTGTTGTTTTAAGTGGCTGAGATTGGAGTAGAGCAACTGCATCAAGGTCTATCATGGAGATAATATTTGATTTTGAAGATGCAAAATGCAGGGCTGTAGCAATTCCTATTGGACCCTCAAGCATACACCCAATCATACATTTCACATTGTATTCCATAGCTAAATCTGCTATTTTCATAGCATTTGATATTCCTCCACATTTAGCTAATTTTATATTTAGGCAATCAGCTGCTCCAATTTCTAAAATAGTTCTCGCGTCATTGATACTAAAAACCGCCTCATCCGCAAGTAATGGCGTCATAATTCGTTCTTTTATGAAAAGTAATCCTTTGATATCATCAGCCTTGATTGGTTGCTCTATGCACTCTGCGATAATTCCGTATTTCTCAATCGTCTGCATAATTTCTACACTCTCCTCGACACTCCAACCTTGATTTGCATCAAGTCTTAGTTTTGTGTGGCTAGGAATGGCATTGTGAATAGCCAATACCCTATCAATATCTTTTTGCTTATTGTTACCTAGTTTAATTTTTAATATATTGTAGCCATTAGATATTGCGTTTAGAGAATCTTTTATCATTGTATCAGGTTCATTTATACTAATCGTAATATCTGTTTCAAAGCTTGTTTTCGTACCTCCAAGATAAGAGTATAGAGGCTGTTTTGTGGATTTGGATTTTAAGTCATATAGCGCAATCTCTAAAGCTGATTTCGCAGTTGTATTATGTAATAATCCGTTGTGAATTCTTTTAATAATCTCATCAAAATCATCTACTATACTTAGCCCAATAATCATAGGAGAGAGATAAGATATTGCCTCATTCATTGTGCCTATCGTTTCTCCAGTGATAACTGGTGTAGGTGCACCTTCGCCATATCCAATAGTTTCATCATCACATTCAATTGTCAAGATTATATCTTCTAAATTATCAACTCGTCTTAATGCCGTCTTAAATGGTGTTGCTAATTTGGATCTGAATATTTTTGTTGATATTGATATTATTTTCATAGGCTAATCTTTTGTCTTGTGCTAAACATTATATGTGTTTAGTGTGGCAGCAATTTCCTTTATTTTATCGACTAACTCTGCTCTTTGCTCTTTTATTATGCCAACCTCAAAATCATTCTGTGCATACTTTAGTGGCTCCTCAAGAGCCTTGTATTGCTCAAGTAATATTTTTTTTAATTCAGCTAATTTTGTAACTTCTTCTTCTGTATGTTCTACATTCTCCATATATTTGTATCCTTATGTTTTTTCTTTAAATATTATATCTTTTTCTGTAAAAATATTTATATTTTATGAAGCAATTGTTTTTAATATTTTGCCGACAATTAATCCACCAGCAGTGCCAACAATGTATCCAAGCATTGCCATTAATACACCTATTGGAACCAAAGATTTTGAGTATGCACTTGCTAAAATCGGAGCAGATGCCACTCCGCCTATATTTGCCAATGATGCCACACCGACAGAAAATAGGTCAAGCTTAAATAGTTTGGCAAAAATAATCATCAGTATCGCATGGACTAATAGCACGACTGAACCTAGTAGGATATACATAGGGGCTTGAGACATTTGTGAAAAATCAGCTCTTGAAGCGATAAGTGCAACAATCATATATAGCATAAGTGAAGATAGTAAAGAAGATCCATCTTTTTTGCCCAAAGGAGTAAGTGCCATAATGATTCCAAGTGTTGTAACTATAAGTATATGCCAAGTTGATGTACTTAGAAATTCTGAAATAGGTAATAGTTTTGCTATTTCCATAGATACTACATTTACCACGAAAGCGATACCAAGCAGTATAAAAATTGATGATACTGATAGAGCTTTAGTTACATTATCTGAATCCAATTTTTCTGATATTTTATCTATCTTTGAGACATCAGCTCCACTCCATTTATTAAAAGAAGAAGCGTAGGAAACTAGAGATAAAAGTATCATCACCCAGATTGTGTAATTAATAGAATCAGTTATCAGTGCATATCCCATACCCTCACTAGAAACTCCAAGTGCTGATTGAATAGCCATCATATTTCCAGTCCCACCAATCCATGAACCACATAGTGCTGCTATAGTCTTGTAAGTGTCGCTACCATCAAGATAATTAGAGAATATTGAGTATGAAACAATAAAGCCAATCATAATAGAGAAAGTTGCTAGAATAAATGTAAAAATCATTTTTTTACCAAGCATAGAGATTGTTTTAATATTTGCTCCAAGAAGCATAAGAAAAATCATAGCTGGCAGTAAAGCATCCTTTAATCCTTTGTATGCCAAATCAATCTCTTTGGTTTGACTCCATAATCCAAGAGAAGATAAAATCATAACCAATGCATAAATAACCACAATAGATGGTAGAATATTAAATATTTTCCAATTAAATCTACTCTCAAAAGCTGTGACAATCCCGATTATTGCTAGCAATACTGAAATGTATGCCAGTGGTGTTTCTATCATATTTGCCTCTTTGTTTTTTTATTGTCTCGTTCTGTATCTTCTATTTGAATAATTAGTGCCTCTTTTGCCTTTTGAATGGCAACTCTCACATATCGAAAACCTATATGAAAAGTCTAGTATCTTGCCACATCTGTGGCACTCTTTTACAAAATGCCCATCTTTTAGTGAATTTTCAATAAATTTATTTAACCGCACTCTACTTGATATTGCCAATGCTGTATCAGTAAATTTATCTGGAAATCTAAATGAAAGCCATAAGTATAAAGAAATCTCTCGCACTCTATCTTCTGCATTTAATAACATTTCATTTGTCTGAGCAATATGTGGCATATCTCTAGGCGGAATATATGGAACTGGCTTGTCGCTCTCTATCAGCCTAATGTATCTATGTAGAACAGATTCTATATATGGTGATGATAGTGTGACGGGTGCACATGATAGGTGAAATTTAGTTTTTAAATCTAGTTTATATTCATCTACTATTATGGAAACCTCAAGCATAGAATCAATATTTGCAGCTACAAATGGACCATCAAACTCCATATTTTCAACGAAAAATTCTAGAATTTCACTCAATCGTTCAGTTTCTAATATTTCACCTATTAGTAGAATATGATCCATGTTTGCCATAACGCTTACAGGTAGCTGTATATCAGCTAGGTTTGATTCTAGTTTTTTGGATATGGTTTTTAGCGTGCTACTGTCTAATGCTCCAATATAGCCTTTCTCTTCAAAACCAAAGCGTCCTGCTCTTCCTGAAATCTGAAGTACCTCACTAACTCCCAATTCTCTTCGCTGTAATCCATCAAATTTATTATCCTTGGTGAAAATTAGTGTTTTTATTGGGAGATTTAGACCCATTGCAATTGCATCAGTTGCTACAAGTACATCACTCTCTTTGTCTCTGAATCTTCTCGCTTCTTCTCGCCTAACTTCTGGAGATAGATTTCCATAAATCACGGAAACACTATATTGGTTAGAGAGTTGTTGTTTTAATGATAGAACTTCTTTTCTTGAGAATGCAACAAGTGCAGTGCCTTTTTCTATTTTACTAAGTGGAGTTGCCCTGTCCATAACTTCAAGAGGATTTTTTCTCTGAAATCTTACAATTTCAAGCTCTTCACCTAGATATTCTACTAGCTCTGTTATAGCGTTTAAAGCATCAATTGAGCCAGTTAAGATAACGGTTTTTGCAGGCACGCCAATTAGGGCATTTGCCCATGCCCAGCCTCTATCTCTATCGTTTATCATTTGAATTTCATCAATAACACATAAATCAATCGGGATATTACTATTCATCATCTCAATTGTGGAGCTTATATGAGTCGTCTCATCGTGCAGAATCTCCTCTTCTCCTGTAATAAGCGAAGCATTGACGCCTTGTTCTCTTAGATTCTCATATCCTTCAAGTGCTAGAAGTCTAAGCGGTGCCAAATATGAACCAGTCGTAGCCTGTGAAAGTTGCTTTAGTGCCTCATATGTTTTTCCACTATTTGTTGGTCCAGCATGAAAAATAATTTTTCTATTATAAGATCTAGCAAGAGGAAATAGCTGTTTAAAATCTCGTATAGTTTTTGCAAGTAGCATTTCACGCTTTTGTTTCTCTTTAAATGGCTTGATGTACTCATTCCAGTGATACAACACTCTTTTTTTTGTTTTCTCTTTAAATCTAAGACTTCTAGAGGAGGTGATTTGTGGTTCCAAAAACTGTAAAATAAAATCAAATATTTTATCATTTTCAACTCTCAAGCCTGATGCCAGCTCAGTCATTTCATCTTTTAATTCGTCTATGGATTGATTAAAATCATCCAAAAGTCTATCGTTTGCAGAGATAAACTCTTGACCTATGAGTAAATCTTGTCCGTCCCATATACATTTGAAAATATACTCTTTAGTAAATGATAGTGATATATCATAAAAAAGGTTGGAGTTGTGGAAGTGATGTTTTTTCTCTTTTTCTACTATGATGTGATCTGTGCTTTGCGATACGAAGTAGTTATTATTGATATTTCTGATGATAGTTTCTATCTTGGAAAATGCAATTGGTGTATGCAGTAGATCATTATCTGGAGATGTATTTTTAAAGTATGCCATCATCTCTTTTTGAGTGAGATATTTGTGTTCACTAGATATCAGTTGCAAAATAAAATTATCTATTTCACTTTGTCGTTTAGATATTATTTCATTTTTGATATCTATTAGTTGTAATGCTATCTCGTCTTCGCTCATCTCATCCATTGAGTCAAATTCTATTGTAGGGGATATACAAACAAGTATTTTATTAAAATCATATTCGCTAAACCGAAAAATAAAACTGTGATAAAATTCCATTTGATTTGTAGCATTAAATGTTATGTCAAGTCTTCTCTCCATGATATTAAAATATTTTTTCTGTCGCATGTAGAGTAATTTATTTTGGAGTTTACCCAGCGTAACCTTATGATGTTTTGAGTCCACAAATGAATTTAGAATTATATGTTCTTCTTCTTGTGTGTGAGGAATTTGAGATAATAAGTCTACAATAAGAGCAGTTTTTTCTGTTAATATTGTTTGGGGAGTATGGTTTTTATCGTATTTAGTCTTATCTGTTAAAAAATTTAAGATAATAGTCCGTATCTCTATACTACTTTCACTCCATACTCTTCTTATCGCTTTTATCATTTCAGCTGTTGAGTTTGTGGATGGTAATGATAGAAGCATTGTAAGACCAAGAAGATTGTCATAATCAAGAGTTGCCACGCCTTCATCAAATGGCAAACCATTAAAATATTCTCTAGCTTTATTGTTTAACTTTATGTTTACGCTTTTTTTCTTTTTTCTCATTTGCAACTTATTACTTTAGATTTGTCGTAAGTATAGCATAAATAGCATATGAGGAGTAACCTGTAATGTATGAATCAATAAGATATTAATATTTAATAATACTTTAGTAATTTAGTATACTTAAATACTCCCTATTTTAGATAATATTTGTAAAATATATAAAAACACTTGACTTTATTTTTATTTTACAGTATAGTTTGATTAGATTTTAAATTATAAGGAATTCAAATGGAAAAAGAGACGATAGCACTACACGCAGGATATGACAATAAAGCTGGCTTTGGAACAATGAGTGTTCCTATTACACAAACAACAGCTTATGCTTTTAGAGATAGCGAACACGCTGCTAATTTATTTGCATTAAAGGAATTAGGACCAATTTACACAAGACTTACAAATCCTACTACTGATGTGTTGGAAGCTAGATATGCCCAGCTTGAGGGTGGGGTAGCTGCAATATGTACAGCCTCAGGTCAAGCAGCACTGTTTTATGCAATAGCCAATGTTGCAGAGGCTGGTGATAATATAGTTATTTCAGATAAACTTTATGGTGGCTCAGTTACACTTTTGACTCATACTATAAAGAGATTTGGGATTGAGGCTAGGGTGTTTAAGAGTAGTGATTGTAGCAATCTTGAGAGTTTAATAGATGACAAAACAAAAGCTATATTTTTTGAATCATTATCAAATCCTCAAATAGCAATTGTTGATGTAGAGAAAGTAGTTTCTATTGCTAAAAAATATGGTGTGCTTAGCATATGCGATAACACAGTTGCCACAGCATCGCTTTTTAATCCTATATCGTGGGGGGTTGATATCGTAATGCATTCAACTTCAAAATACACAAATGGACAAGGAACGGCTATTGGTGGGATATTGATTGAGCGAGAAGGGCTAAATGAGTTCTTTAAAACTTCACCAAGATATACTCATTTCTCTACTCCTGATGAGAGCTATCACGGTCTTGTGTATACTGATATACCATTGCCTAATTTTTGTTTGAGAATTAGATTGTCACTATTGAGAGATATAGGTGCATCTCAATCACCATTTAATTCATGGTTGCTTATTCAGGGTCTTGAAACACTAGAGCTTAGGGTTCAAAAACACTCTGATAATGCTCTTGAAGTTGCAAAATTCCTAGAATCAAATGATAAAGTTGTTTTCGTTAATTATCCAGCTTTGAAAAGTCATGGTGATTATGATAAGGCACAAAAATATTTCAAAGACGGTAAGGCGTCAGGTCTTTTGTCTTTTGATGTTGGCTCATATGAAGAGGCAAAAAAAATTATCGATAGCGTGGAGTTGTTTAGTGTTGTTGTGAATATTGGAGATAGTAAATCTTTGATTACTCATCCAGCTAGCACAACGCATTCACAAATGAATCCAGAGGAATTAATTGCTGCAGGCATTAATCCTGCAACGATACGATTAAGCATCGGTCTTGAAAATCCAAAGGATCTGATAGCTGATTTAGAAAAAGCGTTTAGACTATAATGGCTCTTATATCCACAAAAGGCATATATGGGCTTGGAGCAATGTACGAGCTTAGTAAATATGAAGTAGGTACAAAGGTAAAAGCTAGTGATATTGCCAATTTGGCACATATACCACTTGGATATTTGGAGCAGATTTTGGGCAAACTAAGAAAAGCTGGTTTTATTGAAAGCATTAGGGGTGCTGGAGGAGGATATATACTTGCACGGAAACCAGAGGATATTAAAGTAGGCGATTTACTTATTGTACTTGAAGACAATATAAGAATAGTAGATGAATGTAGTAATGATATTTTGAATATATTTTTTGATGATATAAAGTCACAACTTGCCCAAAGCTTATCAATAAGCTTGTCAGATATGCGAAAATATAAAGATAAATATAATTCTACATTACATTATGATATATAGGAGATTGGATGAAATATGCAAATAGCGTTGTTGACTTGGTAGGAAATACACCATTGGTTAAACTAAACAGTGCAAGCACAAGAGGTGTGCTAGTACTTGGGAAATGTGAATTTATGAATCCTAGTCATTCTGTGAAAGATAGAATAGGCGTAGCAATGATAAATGATGCCATCAATGCTGGATTAATTAATGATAATACAACTATTGTTGAGCCAACTAGTGGGAATACTGGGATTGGATTGGCCTCTGTTTGTGCCTCTAAAAAGCTTAAACTTATATTAACAATGCCAAGCTCAATGAGCATAGAGAGACAAAAGTTATTAAAAGCACTTGGTGCAAATATAGTATTGACAGACCCAACATTGGGTATGAGTGGTGCGATTAGTAAAGCAAAAGAGCTTAGTAATGAATTGCCAAATTCTATTATTTTGCAGCAATTTTCAAATCCATCAAATCCAGCAGTACATTATGCAACTACAGCCGAGGAGATATGGAGAGATACAAGTGGTAAAATAGACATATTTGTTGCCGCAGTAGGTACAGGTGGCACAATCACTGGAGTAGGGGAAAGATTAAAAGAATTAAATCCAAATATTAAAATTATAGCAGTAGAGCCACAAGATTCGGCTGTGTTAAGTGGTTGTGCACCAGCACCCCATAAAATACAAGGAATTGGTGCAGGTTTTGTGCCTGAGGTGTTAAATCGAAGTATTATTGATGAAATTATAACAGTAAGTAATGAAGATGCGATAATGACGGCTAGGAATCTAGCATCAAGCGAAGGTTTGCTTGTGGGAATATCTGCTGGAGCTAATATTTTTGCATCTTCAGTTATTGCAAGCAGAGAATATAACAAGGAAAAGGTTATCGTTACAATATTGTGTGATACTGGTGAGCGATATTTAAGTACCACACTTTATGAAGATTAAATCATTAAAACACTTTTTGTTTAATATTTAATACAAGTGATTCCAATATGGAATCACTTAGTCTAGTTGTTTTCTCATGAATGTCGGGATTATAAACATATCTTCATCTTCTGAATTGTAGCCACCAACAACAATTTTATTTTGACTTCTTAAGTTCTGAATATTTTCATTAGAGCTATTAAATAATGAACTAGAAGTGTGTTTTTTATTAACAATATTTGAAACTTCAATAGGTGTTTTATCTTCAAAACCAGTTGCGATTACAGTTATTTTAACTTCATCTACACCAAATGAAGCATCAGTTGTTGTTCCAAAGATTACAGATGCATTTTCGTCAGCATTCTCTTCTATTACCTCCATAGCCTCTGCTATATTTATTAGTGAGAAGTCTGGATGGATGTGGAAGTGTACAAGTATTCCTGTTGCACCATCAATTGAAATATTATCTAGTAACGGAGACTCTATTGCCATTTTAGCAGCATTGTATGCAGCATTTTCGCCACTACTCATACCAGCACCCATAAGTGCCAATCCTCTATGATTCATAACAGTTCTAATATCTGCAAAGTCTAGATTGATATCATTTTCGCCATGTGCTAGTATAACATTTGATATTCCACTAACTGCTTGAGCCAAAATATTGTCAACCATTTTAAAACTATCTTTAAGACCAAGATTCTTTTCAACAATTGAAAGTAGTTTTTCATTTGGAATTATGATAATAGAATCACTTTCTCTTTTTAGCTCTTCTAATCCTTCTTTTGCCAGAAGAGTTCTTTTTTTACCCTCGAACTTAAATGGACTAGTTACAATCGAAACCGTTAATGCACCAACTTCTTTTGCAGCTTGAGCAACAATTGGTGCAGCACCAGTTCCTGTACCACCACCAAGACCTGCCGATATAAACACCATATCAGCACCTTTTAGCATATTTCTTATCTCTTCAAAACTCTCTAGTGCTGCTTCTCTACCTTTTTCTGGTATCATTCCAGCACCTCTACCACCGGTTGCTACAACACCTAGCTTGATTTTGTATGGTGCAATTGAATCTTCTAGAGCTTGCGCATCTGTATTAGCTACTATTAAATCAATTCCTTTGATACCTTCTTTAATCATATGGTTAATCATATTGCCACCGCCGCCACCAACGCCAATTGCTTTAATTTTTGCACCTTTTGTGCAATAATTTGTTTCTACTAGGTTTATTTCAAATTCATTCATTTTCTAATCCTTTGTTTTAATTTAAAAAATCTGTTTAAGCCATATGACCATTTTGTTCAGACTACTGTTTATATCTTCACTTTTTTTTGCAGTTTTTGACATAAAACCATAATCTGTATCTGACAATATTGAATTAGTCTTTGTCTCATTGTGCTGACCAATATTATTAGAAGAGGTTTTTTTGTTTGATCTTTGTTCTGTTACTTCACGCATCGTAGAGTCAATTTTGATATTGCTTAAACTATCTGAAAATTCAGACTTTGAGTGTAGCATTTGCTGATTAAAGTTGATTTCATATTCTACATGATGACCAGTCTTGTAGAGTAGGAGTCCGATTACAGCCGAGTAGGCAGAGTCATGAAGCTCATCAAACATTCCGATAATTGATGATGTGTTTGGACCAGCAACCCTAACTGCCATTCTGCTAAAAATAGACTGTGCTAACTCTCTAGTTCCTTTTAGGTTTGTAGAGCCACCTGTTAGTATAATTCCAGAACCAATTTTATCTTTAAGTCCACTTCTTTCCAATATCTGCTCTAGTACTATTAGTGTTTCTTCCGCTCTAGCAAAAATAACATCATGAATAATATCATTTGAAACTATACTTTTTTTGTGGTCATCGCCAATGATTGGAAGCTCAACAGTCCCATCTTCATATTCACTAAGATTTCCATGTTGAATTTTTATATTTTCAGCAACATTCAGTGGAGTATGAAGTGCGATAGATAAATCATTAGTGATATGATTTGAACCAACACCAAAGTATTCACTATATCTAATAGACTTTCCAGTACATACTGCAATTGTACTAGTTTGACCACCAAGGTCAATAACAGCAACACCTAACTCCTTGTCATCCTCTTCCATAGTAGCGATAGAAGATGCATATCCATTTAGTACAATGTCTTCAATCGCTATACCAGCCGATTTGGCCGCCTTTTTAAGGTTGGCTAGATTTGTTTTTTGTGTCATTATAATGTTAACTTCAGCTTCAATTCTACTTGCATGCATTCCAAAAGGGTCTTCTATGAAATTTTGATCATCAACTTTGAAATTGTATGGTAATACATGTATGATGTCATATTCACTTGGAATATCAGCATTGTAAATAGCAGTATTCAATACCCTATTTATCTCATTGATGCCAATATCTTTATGTGGTATATTAACGATTCCTGTTGAAGATATGCTTTTAGTGTAAGCATTAGATATTGAAACGATTGCACTACTTATGTCACTGCCTGATATTCTTTTTGCATCATCTACAGCTTGTCTTATGGCTCTTGATGTATGCTCAATATTGACGATGATACCTTTTTTGATACCCTGTGACTTTGATATTCCATGACCAATTATCTCAAGCTTGTTGTTAGCTATGCGTTCTGCAATGATAGCACATATTTTTGTAGAGCCAATGTCTATTGCTAAAATTGTGTCATTCAAAATAGTCTCCTTGGCTAGTAGTTTTTTGTTATATATTGCTCGTTTAATGACTTTAAAAGATTAGCTTCGAAAATAGATTTTTTTAGCTCGCTACTATTCTTGTAAACCATTTTACTCTCTTCATCATTTCGTGTCAATATGTTTTTTGACAAAATACTATAAACAACAACCTTGTTATCAACTACAATAATACCATTTTCTTCGGTGGATGTAAAGAGTTTTTGTAAAAATTGTAAACTTTCTTGATTGTTTAAGCCATTCAAGTTGACAATATCACGCAATGACACTTTCTTTATGTCAACTTCAGCTGATTTACTTATATTAGCCAGTGTATTTTGTGACAATATTTTTAGCTCTTTTTCACTTATTTCATTTCTATATGCATCAATAATATCATTTTTTGCCTCATTAAAGTTCTTTACTTTTGGCTCAATCGTTTTGATAAGTTTAATAGTTGCATATCTGTTTTCAAACACTTTTGGTTTTATTATATCTCCAGACTTTGAAGATTTAAGTTCGTTTAATATTTCAGATGGAATAGCTTTATCAATTTGGGCTAATGTTCTATTTTCACTTGCTTTAGTTTTCCCATTTTTGAAATCTATATATGCTTTTTGAGCTATTTTTTTAGTTTTTTCAATTGCTATTTCTTGTGCCAGCATAGGCTTAATTAACTCCATTGCTATCTGCTTGCCATTACCATCAACATATTTATATGAATTTGCTTGATATATTGCTGCAATTTCTGAGTCGTTAATTCCACTCATATCTAGTGGTGTCCATAGTATTTCTACTTGATACCCAGTTGGATGTTTAAATTTATTCTTATTTTTAACCCAATATTCATTTAAACTCTTGTCACTAGTATCAATTTTTACATCTTGTGATGTTAAAACTTTATATTTTATGTTGTTTTCTGCCAAAAATGCAGAGGCTACTGTGTCATTTTCAAAGTTTGTTGGTGCAGTTCTTAGTAGTGACATAAGTTTGGTTACGATTATTTCATCTTTTAACATTGCGTCGTAAGCTGTGGGTTTTAGCTTGATGTTTGAAAGTTGCTGTTCGTATAATTTTTTATCAAATTTTCCATTGGTCTGAAAGCCTTCCATAGCTTGAAGTGCTTGTGCAATTTCAACTTCTGATACTTGTATTCCGTAATGTTTAGCCAAATTAAGAAGTTTAGCCTGACTCTCTACCATTGCCATTGCTTGTTCTTGTATCTTTAGCTCTTTGGCTTTTTTTTCATCAAGCTGACCCTGTAGTTGCTGATTATAATTATCATATATGCTTCGATATGCAAAATCAAATCGTGATTTGTCGATCGTAATATCTCCAACTTTAGCTACTTTTCCAGAGTTTGCACCAAATTGATAGCTCCCCCATCCAACAAATCCAGCACCAATAAATGCTATTGTCGCTATCCATATCGTCCACACTAAGTATCTATTGTTTTTTTGCATCCAACTTATCATCTTGTTTCATCTGCCTTCAATTAAAAATTATGTACAATATTTTAGTCAACTTGTCATTAAGTACAATTGAAAAGCCAAAAATGGACAACAAAATGGATAAGAAAACAGACAGTAATAGTAGTTTGATGCAAAAAGATTTAGAAGTTATTTGGCATCCATGTACACAAATGAAGGATCATGAAGTGTACCCAATTGTGCCAATTAAATCAGCCAAAGGAGTTTATTTATATGATTTTGACGGCAATTCATATATTGATGCAGTTAGTAGCTGGTGGGTGAATTTGTTTGGTCACTGTAATGAGTATATCAATTTAAAAATCAAAGAACAATTAGATACCTTGGAGCATGTAATATTGGCTGGATTTTCTCATAAACCAGCTATTGAATTGGCCCATAGGCTTGTTTCTGTAACGCCAGTAGGACTAGACAAAGTCTTTTTTGCTGATAACGGTTCAAGCGCCGTTGAAGTTGCTCTAAAGATGAGTTATCATTATCATCTAAATTGTGGTGCTAATAGACCATTGTTTTTATCTTTGTCAAATAGCTATCATGGGGAAACGATAGGCGCACTTAGTGTTGGAGATGTGGCACTCTACAAGCAAACATACGCTCCATTATTGTTGCAATGTATTCAGGCGCCTGTGCCAATAGATTCAACATTGGAAGCATCAAAAATAGCTCTAGTAAAACTAGAAGAGATATTAGCCAGTCGTGGTAGTGAAATTTCAGCATTTATTTTGGAGCCATTAATACAAGGGGCCGGTGGAATGCATATTTATCACGAGTATTATTTGGTGGGAGCTAGGGAGTTAACAAAAAAATACAATATTCATATGATTTGCGATGAGATATTAACAGGATTTGGTAGAACTGGTACTATGTTTGCTTCAGGGAAAGCTCAAATAACACCTGATTTTATGACACTTTCAAAAGGATTAACTGGCGGGTATTTGCCACTTTCGGTTGTGATGACAACCAACGAAGTTTACAATGCTTTTTATTGTGATTATAGTGAATATAAAGGTTTTTTGCATTCTCATAGCTATACAGGCAATGCACTTGCTTGTAGTGCTGCTCTTGCTACACTTGATATATTTGAAGAGCATAATATTGTTGAACAAAATATCGAAAAAAGTTTTCAGATGGCTAAAGCCCTTGAGAGATTTCACATTTTGGCAAATGTAAAAGAGACTAGAATAATAGGTATGATAGCAGTGATAGAGCTAAAAGAATATCAATTAAGTGACAGAATAGGTCTAAAGATTCATGAATTTGCACTCTCTCGTGGAGTACTCATTAGACCACTTGGAAATGTTGTATATGTGATGCCACCATATATTATCCAGAAAGAAGAGATTAGCAAAATATTTGACATTATTTATGATGCCATTATTTCCTTGAGTTAATTCTATTATCTTCGCAAGAATGAAAGAAATTTATGGTTTTTTTTGCGTATATTTTCATATAGACGCTTACCTCGCTCTGAGTCTATATTTACAGCATCTTTGTATATCTCTTCAGCGTGCTTGCTATCAGATTGTGTACCTATCCCATACTCTACTAGTTGTCCATAGTCGCAAATTGCCTCATCATACCCAGCTAATGCAAGTTCTTTGATTAATTCAAATGCGCTAGTTTCGTTTTTTTCATAAAGATCACCCTTAATTAGTTCTCTGGCAAATAGTAATTGACCAAGATTTGATTCAGTAGAGCCACAAACTAGTATAAGCTGAGCAGCTTCTGTAAAGTTTGACTCTTCTTTTAGTTTGTTAACATGTGCTAGTATTTTATATATTTCACTATCATTATATCCACTACTTGCAATATGTTTCATCCAGACTTCTGCTGCTTTTGTCAAATGAGTAGAGTTGTTCTTGCAATAATGTAATGCTAGATTGTGAAATATTGCAGATATACTGGGCATCTTTTCATACATGAAATTCTCCTTATTATATATTAATTTAGAATCAGAATTTGGTGAATCTTCTCTCGTGTTATCTGGCTCATTATTGATTTGCGTATCTGATAATATTACATCCGTAGTATTATTATCACAATAACTTTTGGTTATCTTTACTTTGATTGGATTTGTTGGTTTTAGTGAAGAAAACTCTTTTATTATAGCATTTACATTGCTTGTATTTGATTTGCAATCTACTTCATTGATATCATTCTCTGGATTCATCTCGTAATCAGCTTTATCTTTTATCTTTGTGTTGTACTTACTAATCATTTCTTGGGCTTTTGCATAATATTTCTGTTTAAGCAAAGAAATTATTTCACTTAAATCATTATCATCTTCAAAATGATCAAGCTTTAGCAATTGGAGTCTGATTGTTTCTTCATCAGTCATAGATATGGCAATTTTTATAATTTCTAATCTTTTTTGCATTTGATTCATATTGATAATCCCACCTTTTAAACTTGTTATTTATTCATAACTTAATATTTACAGTTAGATATTATAGCTAAAAATTAGAATATATTTATAGACAAGAGAATTTAATGCATTGTTTATTATAAACTATGATTCTAGCATGAGGTATTCAAAGATAATTTGTGATAAAATAATTTGTTATGTATTGAAAATATTACACCAATGCATACATAATAAATATAAATGTATAAATAAAATAATAGGAATTTTAATGAGTTTTAAAAATATTGATATAATAAAAAAGGCAAATATTTACTTTGATGGGAATGTGACAAGCAGAACGATTATCTTGACAAATGGTGAGAAAAAGACTTTAGGTATTATGATGCCTGGTGAGTATGAATTTGGAACAGATGCAGCAGAAGACATGGAGATTATGAGTGGCAAGCTAAGTGTTAAGTTGCCACAAAATGAAGATTGGATAGAGATTGTTGCACCATCATCTTTTCATGTGCCAGCTAATAGTAAATTTCAATTAAAAGTATCAGAAACAACAGATTATTGTTGTTCGTTTTTAGCGTGAAATAATTTAGGATAAATTTTATCCTAATTAAATATTTTTGTGATATAATTAATGACACAAAAATAAACAAAAGGAAACAAAATGCCAAAAATAAATAAATATGTAGATATTGATACAGTAGAAAGAGAGGCAAAAAAAGATCTTATAGATAGACACTCGCCTTTTATTCACTGTGCATCAAATGCAAAAGCTGGAGAACCGTTTGAAGTTACAGTTAAAATGGGAAATGAATATACTCATCCAGATGATTTTGATCACTATATTGAATCAGTAACACTTTATAATGGTGAAACTAAATTGGCTCAAGCATCTTATGTTCCAGGAACTCTTGGTAATGTAAAAGCACACAATACTACAACATTTACAATTATACCAACAGGTAAAAAACTAAATTTAATTGCTCAGGGTTATTGCACAAAGCATGGTGTATGGGAAGGTACACCTGTTGAAGTAACAGTTGAAGAAGCTTCACAATGTTGTGGTGGCGGTCACTGCTCATAAATTATATCTTTTGACCTTTTGGTGGTCAAGAGTTACATTATGCACCCTATACTCTAAAGCCAATTTGGCTAAAATACTCACATGAAAAATCTACAAATAGCATTAACTTTAAAACAACTATATAAAATGAAAGCCAATGGCTATAAATATACTAATATTAAACTTCCAGATAGTAATAAATCGCTATTGAATCTAGCAGGATCACTTGAAAGCTTATTTGCACAAGCACAAGATTGCCATTTATGTGAGCTTAGTAAGAGTAGGACAAAGGTACTATTTGGTGATGGCAATAGTAGTGCAGATATAATATTTGTAGGAAATGCTCCAAATGCAAGTGATGATGCCACAGGTAAACTGTTTTCAGGTAGAGTAGGCGAGATGCTTGACAATATGATAACAAAAGTTTTGAATATACCTAGAAATAGTGTTTATCTGACTAATATTGTGAAGTGCTATCCAGCACAAAATAGAGCAATATTGCCAATAGAAGCTGATACATGTATTTCATATTTACATATGCAGATAGAAAATATAAAACCAAAGATTGTTGTAGCTTTGGGCGAGGAAGCCTATAAATATCTAACAAATAATGATATAGAGATTATGAAAATTCATGGTACTGTAATTAACCATGGTGGCTATATTGTTGTGCCAACTTTTGATATTAGTTTTTTACTTAAAAATCCATCTTATAAAAAATATGTATTAGAAGATTTAATGAAAATAAAATCATTGCTAAAATAAATTTTATATTTTTATTAAATCAATACAAGCCCAAGATAGGGCTATTAGATAGTACAAGAGTTGACAATTGATTCTATTGTTTTAACTATTGATGGATCTTCTAGAGTCGAGGTATCCTGTGTAATCTCCTCCCCTTTGGCTATGCTTCTTAGGATTCTTCTCATTATCTTTCCGCTTCTTGTTTTTGGTAGGTCTGGTACAAATACTATATCATCGCAAACAGCAATTGCACCAATCTCTTGTTTTATAACATTATTTATTTCTTTGGCTAATGCTTCAATAGCAACATTATCATCTGTCTTTAGAACAACATAGGCAAAGATACCTTCGCCTTTAATTTCGTGTGGCTTACCAACAACTGCAACAGCAGCCACTGAAGCATGTTTTTTAACAGCAGCTTCGACCTCTGCTGTTCCCATTCTGTGACCACTAACATTGATAACATCATCTGTTCTTCCTGTAATAGTGATATAACCATCTTCGTCAATCATGGCACCATCACCAGTAAAATATACTGGCTTGCCATCTTTTTTGCAATCACCAAAGTATGATTTTACAAACCTGTCACTATCATTCCAGATATCTCTAATCATACTAGGCCATGGCTTTGTAATACACATAAAGCCTTTTTCACCAATAGGTGTAGGCTCTCCATTTTCATCAATAATTTCAGCCATAATTCCTGGTAATGGGAATGTAGCACAAGCTGGTTTTATAGGAGTGGCACCAGGAAGTGGAGATATCATATGACCACCTGTTTCTGTTTGCCAATAAGTGTCTACGATAGCGCATTTTCCATTTCCTATCTCATCATAATACCATTTCCATGCAGCTGGGTCTATTGGTTCGCCAACTGTACCTAGAGTTCTAAGGGAGCTTAGGTTATATTTTTTTGGTTCATCTGCACCCATTTTGTGAAGTAGTCTAATCGCAGTTGGAGCTGTATAGAATTGATTTACTTGATACTCTTCAACCATTTTCCAGCATCTGCCAGCATCTGGGAATGTTGGAACACCTTCAAACATTATTGTTGTAGCACCAGCTGCCAAAGGACCATATACTATATATGTATGACCTGTAATCCAACCAACATCGGCAGTACACCAGTATGTATCGTTTTCTTTTAGGTCAAACACCCACTCCATAGTCATTTGAGCCCATAAAATATATCCTGCACTACTATGCTGTACACCTTTTGGCTTACCAGTGCTTCCGCTAGTGTAGAGCAAAAACAGTGGGTCTTCACTATCCATTGGCTCAGCATCACACACTGGAGATTCGTTTTTTATAAGTTCATTATACGAGTAGTCCCTGCCGTCCTCCCAATGAATATCCTCGCCATTTCGTTCAACTACGCATACAGCTTTTACGCATTCACAGCCACTTTTAAGGGCATCATCAACCACAGGTTTTAACATATACGGGCTACCTTTTCTAAAAGCACCATCCGAAGTTACAACCAGCTTTGCCTCTGCATCTATGATTCTGTCTTTTAGAGCTTCAGCACTAAATCCACCAAAAACCACAGAGTGGATGGCACCTATTTTTGCACATGCTAGCATTGATATCGCAGCTTCAGGTATCATAGGCATATATAAAACTACACGATCACCTTTTTTGATATCAAATTGATTTTTAAACATATTCGCTGTTTTATTAACTTCATACGCAAGTTCACGATATGTTAAAATTCTTTGGTCTCCATTGTCGCCTTCGAAGATGATAGCTGCTTTGTTTTTACGACTATCTAAGTGTCTGTCTACACATTGATGTGCTACATTTAATTTACCACCATCAAACCATCTATAAAATGGAGCATTAGATTCATCTAGCACTTTATCAAATGGTTTAAACCAATCTATTTTTTCATTTGCGTATTTAGCCCAAAAGCCTTCATAGTCAGTGTTAGCTTCATTCATAAGAGCATGATACTCTTCCATGTTTTTTATTCTTGCATCTTTTGAATGCTCTTCGTGTGGTTGATAGATGTTTTGTAGCATATTGTTTTCTCCTGTTTTT
>DZCE01000164.1 GCA_022736375.1 Arcobacter nitrofigilis
ACTGTTTGCTTCTCATCTGTAGTTATCTCAACACAAATAAACTAGCATATCATGTCACACAGCTTGATGTAGCAATAGATATTTTTACTAAATTTGATAATGTATTAGCCATATGTACGAACAGGTCACCAACAACAAAGTATTATAAAGCAAACGAAGAACAAAAGTATCCAACCACTACTTACATTGAGAAATTTAAAAATGAGCAACAACAAAAAGAAGCGGTATTAAGAGCCACTCTATATGATAAAACATTCAAGCATACCCTACAGACAACGATTACACGATTTGAAATAAGTTTCCAAAAGAAGTTCTTTAAAAACAACAAGTTTGATGTAGGGGCTATCTATCGTGAATTTCAACGGTATCAGGTGTTGTATATCCCTAATCAAAAGAAAAAACAAGCGATAATGGATAAATATGACAGTATAGAGATAATACGGCAAAAAGATGTACACGAGCTTTATGTAGAGCGATTAAGATTACATCCCAATGTACAGGCACTGATGGATTTTATATCAAGGATGTACATGGTGCATGATACAAGATTAGAGTATTTTTTATTGTCGTAATAGATTGATTTTATGGGCTACTCAATATGATTTACTCACGCTTGATACGATTATAAGCTTTAATCGGCTCATAAAGTGATACGATTAGAATTTCTTGTAAAGCCCATGCACAGCGTCTAAAAAACAATCATTATCATCATATATTCTTGATGTATAAATTATATGTATTGTATTACATATAATATTTTGATATAATCGGATTATAAAACAATTAAAGGCTACAGTATGTTAGAAGAACTTTTTATAAAGAGTAGAGATTTTATCAATATCAATAACCAAGAGTACAAAAGGTACTTTATCAAAACGAAACAACTTGAACATAGATTATCCATCATAATTGGTTCAAGGGGTATCGGTAAAACAACGACAGTTGCACAATATATCCAACTGCATTACAAAGAAAACGAAGCACTCTATGTCAATCTTGATGATATACAAATCTCTTCAAAATACACTATGACAGCTATCGCAGAGGAGTTTGTACTCAATGGTGGTAAGCTTCTGTGTTTTGATGAGATACACAAATATGAGAACTGGTCTGCTGAACTCAAAAACATCTATGATAGATTTGACAAGTTAAAAATGATAGCAACTGGTAGTTCTGCACTCCAAATAAACAAAGGGAGTCACGATTTAAGTAGAAGAGCTATCGTTTATAATATGGTAGGTATGAGCTTTAGAGAGTTTTTGGAGCTTCACTACGGTTATAAGTTTGATGCAATTTCATTAGAAGATGTAGTAACAAATCATATAACAATAGCAACTACGATTAAAAATACAATAGAAGATAATGACCAAAAGATAATTCCACTCTTTAAAGAATATCTCAAACATGGCTATTATCCATATTTTTTATCTATGCCAAATGAAGTGATGTTTTTACAAACCTTACAACAAAACATCAATGTATCTATCGAAAGTGATTTACTCAATATCTATCCTAAGCTCAATGGTAATAGTGTAAAGAAAATCAAGCTATTGCTTTCAGTCATTATCAAAAGTGTACCGTTTGAACCAAAAATAAGTGAACTCAAAATCGCAACCGATATAAAAGATGATAGAACTCTCAAAGATTATCTAGCAAAACTTGATGATGCTGGACTTATTAAACTATTAATGCAAAATTCACTCAGCATGAAAGCATTTGATAAACCAGAAAAGATTTTTTTAGCTAATCCAAATTTGATGTACACAAGAGAACCAAATACTGGAAACCTAAGGGAAACATTTTTTGTAAATCAATTGGATAATTACTATAAGAATAAACAGTCGCTCAGTGATGAGGGTATATATGCGAGCAATAGTGGTGATTTCTATTGCCAAGAAAAATATATATTTGAAGTTGGGGGCAAAGGAAAAGGATTTAGTCAAATTAAAGATATACCCAATTCTTATGTTGCAAGTGATGATTTGGAAGTTGGTATTGGAAATAAAATTGCTC
>DZCE01000165.1 GCA_022736375.1 Arcobacter nitrofigilis
TTGCAATATTTATAATATCATTTGCAATCTCTTCTCCATATGTTTCAGTGAGCTCTTTTTTGTTCAATAATTTTTCAAGTTCTTCTTTCCCAACTTGTCCTTTTCTCACTCTATTGATTGCTTCACGCAATACTCCACCAAATACTGCTTGAACTTTTTCTCCCATTTTTTGTGTAAAAATCTTTTGATACGCTTCCCCAGTTGCATCACCTATATTTAGTGTACTTAGTTCTTGATGTATTTCTCTAGCTAATTTTCGTAATGTCTTTTCTTGCTCAATTGCTATATTTACTACCTCATCAGCTACTGTTCCATACTTCTTAACCATAGTTTCATATATGTCATTAAGTTTAACTGCATCAATTGCTCCTATGCCACCTTGCTTTATAGCCTCTTTAGCTACCTTAATTATGTCAGATATATCTTTTTTTACTTCTTTGTAAGTGAAGATATCTTTTGTTGTTTTTCCTTCTGCATCAGTTCTTAGTTTTACACTCTGTATTGACTTAACTACTTTATCTATGTCTCCGTGGACAGCTTCGTAATTGAATTTACTAACCTTATTTATCAGTTTAGTTTTTTCTAGAGCTAAAGCTCCAGCCATCTTTCTTGAGTATTGCATATGTGTTCCAACAAAGTTAGTATTGACAATATCTAAAAATGATTTATCGGCTCCATCTTTTCCAACTATCTTTGTTCCGTAATCAAAAAATCCTCTTTCTCTTGCGAACTTACTTGTGTCTTTAGTGAATCCTCTTTTTACTTGAAATATCTCATCTGCAAATTCTTTTGAAATAGTACCGCTTCTAGTACTATCCTCAAGTACTTCTCTGAAAGTATCATCTAGTGACTTTGAATAGTTTTTAAACGAGTGTACTGGACTATGCATTCTATTAGCTATTGCTTTAGCAATAAGCTTGTAGGCTTCAATAGACCGTTCAGTAAGTTCTCCTCCTACTGCTTTCTTTTTTGCATTAGATAGCATCGACTCCTCTAAAAGTGAATTCAATTCTTTAAGACTCATAAACTCAGATATATTTGATTTATATGTTATTGGCATATATCGTTTAGTCTTCTTAATAACAGAATCTTTTACTTCTTCAGCTGGGTCTATATGGAAGTCTTTCTTTCCAACTTTTGCTAGAATATCATAAGAGCCTTCTGCATTTTGTTCTGCTCCTTTTAATGTTTTTCTAGCTAACTCCTCTGCTTTCTTTTCGTCTTTAATTCCAAAATTCATAAACATTCTGGTTCCGTCACTTATTGCATCTTCTTCTAAGAAATCATCTTTAAATAGTTGCATTTTCATTTGCATTTGACCAGCAACGTGTCCAACTATTGCCTGAGAATTGTTAAACCTAGCAGAGAAACCAGACCACCAATGAGAGCCATATACTGCTTCGTGGAATTCTTTTATTAGTGGATTAAATATCTTAGTGTTTAATTCAATTAGCCTTGTTTCTGCTGCTGAGTATATCTCCTGTATGTATTTCTTATTTGCTACATTTCCTTGCAGTGTACTATCTTCAAAATGTTGTTTTCCAATTGAACTTAATGTTTCTGAATTAGATTTTTTAGTTAGGTTTCCGAAGCTTTTGTTTAATGCATTCATAAAGCCATCCTGGAATACTCCATTGTTATTTAGAGCCTGCAACCTAGCTAGTTCTGTTGCAACATCCTCTGGTCTAGTATTTCCTCTGCCCTTAAGTATGTCAGGATTATCCTCTAAATGCTTCTTTATCAAAGCATCTTTTGCCTCTTTTGTTTGAGCATTTACTATTGATTTTTCAAAGTCATCTGTTATTTTAAATCTATCTTTAGCAACTTTCCTGACTGAGTCAATGTATGCTTGATTTGGACCGAATGGTAATCCAAAGAGTCCAAAAGTAAGCCCTCCAGCGAGACCACTAACCGTATAATCCAATTCACTCTTATCTCTTTCTCCAAGATTTTCTTTTATGTATGTATCGACAAGACCAACT
>DZCE01000064.1 GCA_022736375.1 Arcobacter nitrofigilis
CATATTATTTTGTGAGGAGAAAATATATTAGTGCACTACATATATTATAATGTTGCTTATTGATACAATAAAAATTAAAATATATGAAAGATGATGAGCTATAGTAGATAGTGTTAGCTCCGAGTAGCAAATTGCTACTTATATGAAGAATTATAGAATATTTACATTCTCAGCTTGTGGACCTTTTTCGCCTTCGCCAACATCAAAAGAAACTTTTTGATTCTCAGCTAAATCTACACGACCATAGCCAGTGTTGATTACATTACGATAGTGTACAAATACATCTTTGCTTCCGTCTTCTGGTTGGATAAATCCAAAACCTTTTTCACTGTTAAACCATTTAACGGTTCCATTTTTTTGATTTGCCATTGCAATTCCTTTAGTTATAAAATACACTTCATTGAAGTGACCGAAAATATAAAATGGAGAGTATTCTTTGAAGATTGGTAGTACTATTAACGAAAGGTTATAAATAAAAAACAAACCAAAGATGAAACTCAAAATCATCTTTCAATAGAATCATTATAACTGAATTATTTTAAAAAAGTTATATATTCGTTTCTTTTCTACTTTTTTAGATAAAATAATATAATTACATTTTTGGAGTCCCTCATGAACATCTCTTTAGCCCACTCACCAGATGCGGATGATATATTTATGTATTACGCTATCGCATTTGGATGGGTAGATACGACGGATTACACCATCACAAATGAAGCTTTAGATATAGAAACACTTAATATTGAGGCACTCAAAGGCACTTACGATGTGAGTGCTATTAGCTTTGGAATGTATCCTATGATTAAAGATGAGTATGCAATGCTAAGAACTGCTGTGAGTTTTGGAGAAGGATATGGACCAAAACTGGTGCGTAAGAAAACTACTACTCTAAAGAAAAATTTCAAAGTCGCACTTTCAGGAGCAAACACTACAAATGCGATGCTGTTTCGTATCTATTATCCAAATGCTAGAGTGGTTTATAAAAACTTCCTTGAAATAGAAGATGCTGTACTAAGTGGCGAGGTAGACGCTGGAGTTCTGATACATGAGTCTATTCTAAATTATGACGAAAGCTTGGAAGTAGAAAAAGAGCTTTGGGATATATGGCTAGAGCTTAGTGGTGGAGATGCTAATAATAGTCTACCGTTGCCACTAGGTGGTATGGCATTGCGTCGTTCCATTCCACTAAATCGTGCAATAGAGATTGAGCAAATTCTAATCGATGGGGTGCAGGTTGCCAATGAGAGAAAAGTGGAACTATCAAAGAGATTAGAGGATGAAAATTTAGTGAGAATCGATGGAGCATTGCTCGAGAAGTATCTAGACATGTACGCTTCAAGTGAATCTATTGAACTTAGTGAAATCCAGCTAAATGCTCTTGATAGGCTTTTTGAGATTGGATACAAACATGGACAATATCACGAAGCTATATCTGCCAAAGACTATCTAATTCCAAGAGAATATGCCGATCTCAGGAATTCATAATGTACTTTAAAACTATAGATTTTAGCAAATTTACAAGTATAAAAGTAGGTCAAAAAGAAGAAGTATTAATAATAGAAAAAGGCGATGAGATTCCAGAAAATAGACGCTTGATAGGTCATGGAAACAACCTATTAATATCTACAAATCCTCCACCCCTAATGATGCTTGGCAAAGATTTTGATTTTATAACAATAGAAGGCAACATCCTAACAATTGGTGCAGCAACCCCAACTGGTAAGATTTTATCGTTTGTAAAGAAGCATAATATTGCAGGATTTGAGTTTATATCCAAGCTACCAGGAAGTATGGGTGGAATGCTAGCTATGAATGCAGGGGTAAAAGAGTACGAGATATTTAATATTCTAGATAGCATCCAAATAGATGGCAAATGGCACAACAAAGATAATATTGAGCATGGATATAGATTTGCACAACTTAATGGCATCGCTACCGAGGCAAGATTCATAGTAAAATATGGATTTGATGCAACACTCCTCAATAATTTGGTTTCACTACGCTCAAATCAACCAAAAGAACCTAGTGCGGGATCACTATTTAAAAATCCACCCAACGACCATGCAGGCAGACTTATAGAAGCTGTTGGATTAAAGGGCAAACGAATAGGTGGTATGATATGGAGCGATGTACATGCAAACTTTTTGGTAAATCTTGGTGGAGGAACATATACGGATGCTATGGAGTTAATAAATATGGCGAAAGAAAAGGTAAAAAATGAGTTCAATATAGAACTCATAAATGAAGTGGAGATAATATAGTTATCTTTTAGTGGTTGCGTTAGCATTACATCTAACGCATCTAATATAGTTTGATTGTGCTGGGTTTCTAGCAAATCTGTACCCATCAACAGTATAGACTACAAAATATCTTCCTTTTGTTGCTTTTGTCGAAGTCCAAAAATCAGCTCCACGATTATCCACAAATACATTATGTTTTCTAGATACATGCATCATCTCATCAGAGCTTGGAAGTCTCCAGTCGGAATATCCATTGTAGACTAAAGTTTGACAATAATCAACAGCGTACGATTGACTCCCTGCTTTACAATTAGAATCTTCAGAGACATATGCCAAATCATCCGCATCTCTATATGATGCATCTTGCCACATAAGCTCATTATCAAGTTCTAAATAAACTCCATTTTTGTAGCAACCATCTTTTGCTGTACAATTTGAAGGCATACTGCTAGTGTATGGCTCAACATCCATTAATCCACCTGAACTGACTAGCGAAATAGAAAGAGCCAATGCTAAAGATACCAATATAATTCTATTCATAAATAATCCTTTTAAACATTGTACATTAATTTAACTTAATATTATGGGTGTATTTCAACAGTTGCACCAAGTGCGGTAGCTTCCCAAAGAAACTTCATTCCTGCATTTGAAAGTGCCACGCACCCTTCTGTCCAATCATGCTTTAGTGTATAAGAATCACCTCTGCCGTCGCTATTCCATTTTGGTTGTCCATGAATTGTGATAAGATTTCCTGGATTTTTGCCAGCCACTTTACATCTAGCAATGTCTTCACTGTTTGGATAAGAGATTAAAAGATTTCTATATAATCTATCATCACATTTTTTTCTAACTATTTTATAGCTACCTTCAGGAGTTCTATAGTCACCAATCTCAATCTTTGTTCCTTTGTTCCAATTTTTTCCAAGGGATATTGGGAATTCATTAACAACTTTACCATCCTTGTACGCCAATAGTTTTTTTTGTGATTTATTTACAACTATTTTTTGAATCTTATCTGTCTTGATATCTCTTCCTATGTTTAGCTCTTTGAGACAATCTTTAATTTCATATGGTGATTTGTCCATGTTCCCAAATGAGGTTTGCCCTAGACCGGTTGATTGCTTTTGAACACAACCTGTCATCACCAGCACTCCACAAGTAATTGCTATCAAAATTTTTGTTTTCATATTTTTCCTTTTTATGCGTTATCAAGATCTAGTGCACTTATTCTGTGCTTCTCTTTTTTGTAGCTCTGTCTATTTTTTAGTTTTTGCAAACGGTTTAGATTTCCCATCTCAAAATCTCTTATTTTACTTAAATCAACTATGTGGTTATTAAATCTATTATGAATTTCCAAAATATACTCCTTGAGTTTTTGATGGTACTCTCCATCAAGCCTTATTTGCTCTTTGTCAAGTAGTTTTGCAACCATAGGATTGAGCTTTAAGATAAATGAGTCATTGTCCATATCTTTATCTCTAAACATCTTAAATAGATTTTTTGAGATTTTTTCCATCTCTCCAATATACTTTTGTCGTGTATACTTATCTATCTGTTTCTGTGTATATTTTGCCATTAAAGACCTAGTAGTCATCTTGTCTATTTCTAAACTGAAAGGTAATTATACTAAAAATATAAGGGAAAATCATTAATCGTTAATTTATTTTTGGTTAATAAGGGTAATAATTTTAGGAGTTTGAAATCCAAAGTACGAGAGCCGACCATTAAAGTCGTCTAATGATATAAAGTTTTGCTTTATGAATTTACTTCAAAAGTGCAAAGCACTTTGAGTCGACCGCTAAGGTCATTTTTTTACTACAAAGCTTTGTTTTGTAATAAAAAAGAGTAAACTAACAAGCAACTTTAGCAGCAGCAAGTGCCTCTGCGTAATCTGGCTCACTTGTAATTTCAGGAACAACTTGCTTATAAGCAACCTTACCATCTTTACCAATTACAAAGATAGCTCTAGCAGTGATACCAGCTAGTGGTCCATCAGCTAAAAGAACACCATATGCGTTTGCAAAATCTTTATTTCTGAAGTCTGAACATACTTTAAGATTTTCAATACCAGCAGCACCACACCATCTAGCAGCTGCAAATGGTAAATCCATAGATACAGTGATAACTTCTACACCTTCTAATGAAGCAGCTTCAGTATTAAATCTTCTAGTCTCAGCGTCACAAACACCAGTGTCAAGTGATGGTACTGCGATTACTAGTTGAACTTTACCTTCTCCACCGATTGTTTCGTTTTGAAGCATTGGGTTACAGTTTACTACTGTTACTACTGGAGCAGTGTCACCTACATTGATTTCTTTACCTGCTAGGTTACATACTGTATCGTTTTTAAATGTTACTGTTGCCATTTTAATTCCTTTTGAGTTTTATTTTTTAGTTACAAAGCAATTATGACCTTTTTAAGATAAAATTACTCTTAAATAGATTACCGATTGATAACATTGTTTATTTTGGTAACAATTCCGTCAATTGTACTATTTATGTCATCTTTAAAATCGCTTTGAACTCTGTACATTGTATCGTCTTTTTGTTTTATTTCCATATAGATATAACCATTAAATTCATTTCCATGAGTTTTAGAATACACACTTGTACATTTTGAGCTATTATGGATATATCCTCTAAGCTTGTAGTCACATTTGTTATCTTTTTTGAAGCCATACTTCGAATTTAAAACAGCAACAAGCTCAGTATCATTTACATCCAAACTAACACATTCAAAACTTTTTTTTGAAGTAGTAAATTTCTCGTAAATTGGATAATTTTCGCATCCAACAATCAAAACTAGTGCAAACAGAATAATAAAAAGTCTCATTAAATATTAGCTACGCCCTTAGTCCAGCTCTCCATAGCGTTATTTGCTACTGGATTTGGGGCTTCAAGAAAACTAAGTACAAATCTATCGCTCATTAATGCTACGCCTATACTTCTAGGTCTTACAGCTAGTATTTCGGATTTTGGTAGCTCCTTGCCAAAACAACAGATTATATTTTTAGCATCTTTTATCTCTTCATTTATAGTTCCATCTGCTAGTGAATTAGTATGTGAATAATGATCAAAAGTAGCAATATACTGTGCAACTGGATGCTCATCTATCTTGCTTTTTAAAAATCCTAAAACCTCATCAACGCTTTTAAAACTAGTCTCGTTAAATCCTATCTCTAATTCAAAGATAGGGTATTTTTCCATTAATATTTTTTGTTTCATTTTTTTCCTTTTTTATAATCCAGGGATTCTTGGAATTTTTCCAAGTTTAGAATTTTTATAATACCATCCCCATCCCTTTTTTAACCAATGTCCAACTATCGGCATAGGTATCATCAAGCCTCTTTTATTGTCTCTATATACAAATGCAGCACCATCTCCACTATCCATTACACATAGTATATTCAGGTGACCCATATATCCTTTTCTCTCGTCTAAGTTATTTTCTATTGAATTTATATTAAATGCCGTATTTCTTGCCATTACTTCAGCAATATGACCTTGTTTTGCTTTCCAGTCCGGACCATCAATCGCTGCACAATCTCCGATAGCAAAAATTTTAAAATTTTCTCCTATTGTATCATAGTCATGCTCTACTTCACAATAATCATTAATTTTTATAAGTCCTGTTTCATTTAACGGAAGATCTGAATTTGCAAACACATCGTGTCCATCTCCTGCTGCGATAAACATAGTTAAGTCACTCTCTATAGATATTCCATCTTCAAATTCGATACTACTTTGTTTAAATTCAACAATTTTCTTGCCGAATTGTCTTTTGATATTTAATCTATTAAAAAACATATCCATCATTTTTAATGCCTGCTTGCCCATTCTCGCTCCAGGTTCGCTCATAGGTGCAAAAAATGTAAGTTCAAACTTGTCTCTAATCCCAAGTTTTTTTAACTTATGGTGAACATTAAATATAACTTCAAATGCGGGACCGCCTCTAACATTACTAGAATCTTTTGGATTTCCACCAAATCCCATAGCTATCTTGCCCTCTCCTTTTGCTATCAACTCATCAAGTCTTTTTTTGATATCAATAGATTGAGTAGGATGACCACATATAGTTAAAGTATTTTCCCCTCCTTTGTGTTTCATTTTGCCACTTCCCATTGCTACGACAAGATATTCAAAGTCATAAGTCGAATTTTTACAATATACTTTTTGTTCTTTTGCTTTTATAGACTCTACACTATCGATAATCAAATTAAAATTATGTACTTTTTGCAAATCCGCCAAAGGCATACAAACATCCTCGAATGAACATTCGCTTGTTGGCACCCAAATCGAAGTTGGATATATATACAGATAATCTCTATCTGAAATCAATGTAACATCATAATTATATTTTTTGAGATATATAGCAGCTTCAACTCCAGCGAAACCACCACCTAGAACCAATACTTTTTTCATTTTATGCTCCACATAATTTTTATGAATATTATCTGTTATTATCTTAATTAGAAGTAAAGATTATAATACTTCTGGTAACAATTTACCAAAAGTATCTTTGCGTAGTTTATTTTTTGAGTTGATTTGTAGAAGGGTATACAAACACAGTCTCTTGTGTAGTATGAATTTTCGCTTTATCATCCACGGCAAATGCTTTGATATGTACAGGGATAGATAAATCTTTATCCACATCTTTATTTAAAATCTCTTTTGTGGATAGCACCACAACTGTTTTTTTCTTAGCCCCTGCACTCATATGAAATGGTTCTGTTGGTCTAGTGATTGTTATATTTTTATTGCCAACAATTTCAATATAAAAATCGTGCGCTTTTGCATCAGTATTTGTAATAAGCATTAAATAGTCATTTTCAACTGTTTTGCCATCTTCTAATATCTTGTATGGTCTAGTAGTTTTATCTATATTAAGAAGCATAGTTTCTTTTTTACTACCCATTATAAGTAGAGTAACAAAAACAAGAGATAACGCTACAAAATACATAATTGTTTTACTTCTTAAGTATTTTGTTTTGCCTTCTTGTGCTATGGTCTCTTTTTCGCTTGACCATCTAACCAAACTTGGTTTTCCTAACGCACCCATAACTTTAGTACAAGCATCAACACACTCAAGACAATTTATACATTCAAGTTGAAGACCTTTTCTGATATCAATATGAGTAGGACATACAGTCACACAACTCTCACAAGTAGTACATTCAGCATTAGGTTCAACTACTAAAAGATCTTTTTGTTTGCTAAACTGTTTTATTCTATCGTTACCATGACCGTTATATATCTCCCCACCTCTATGTGGGTCATATATCGCCATAACCGTATCTTTGTCATAAAGTACAGACTGAACACGGCTATAAGGACAGATATATACACAAAAATTCTCTTTTATAAATATAACATCAACAACTAGAAATAATGCAATGCCCAATAAAAAGCTAATAAGCACCATGTGCTCAGCAGGATTTGCAAGATATGCAAAGAAATCTTCAGGTGGCACAAAATACCACATAAAATTAGCAGCAGCCAGAAGTGCCAAAGATGACCATATAAGTATAGCTACTACTCTTTTTATCTGATTTGAAGCTAGACTCATATCTGGGTCTTTTTGCTTATTTGTAATTCTTTTTCTCATGCCGAGTATTTTTGTCTCTATCAAGTCTCTATAAATAACTCTAAAAATTGTTTGCGGGCAAAACCATCCACACCATGCTCTACCGCCCACGGCAGTCAGAGCAAATATGCCCAAAAATAGAAGCATAAGCAAAAATGGCATCAAATAAAGCTCTTGCATATCAAACGCTATTCCAGCAAAGTGCAGTTTTTTCTGATCAAAATTCAATAAAAACAGATGATTTCCATTAATTGTTATCCATGGTAACACTAACCCCACAATCGTGACAGCCAAATATGTCCAATATCTCTTTATACTATATGGTATCCAATTTTTTAGATACTCTTTGCCTTTTGTTTTCGGCTTTTCTACTATTATGTCCATTTTTCACCTTTATCTTCTTATTGTTTTGATTATAATAGTTATAAGCTTAAACTATACTTTGCTTTTAGCATTTTCTTTTTTGCGCCTAAAATTTATGCTACAATTACAATATTAGTATATTATACAGGAGAAATAGTGAATTTAACGCACTTAGATGAAAAAAACAAACCAAAAATGGTAGATGTTTCCGATAAAGACGAAACAGTTCGCATAGCAGTAGCAAGTGGGATCATAGAAGTTGGACGAGTGGCATTTGACGCAGTAATGGCAAATGAGACAAAAAAAGGTCCTGTATTACAAACAGCTGTGATTGCAGCAATAGCTGGAGCGAAACGAACGAGCGACCTTATACCGATGTGCCACCCACTGATGCTAACTTCACTCAAAACAGATATTGAGGAGCTTAGAGATATCTCTAGCTTTCGCCTAACTGTCACTGCCAAGCTAAAAGGTCGTACAGGCGTTGAGATGGAGGCTCTCACTGGGGTTAGCGTAGGTCTTCTAACAATCTATGATATGCTTAAAGCCATAGACAAATCAATGGTCATACGAGATATACAACTAGAACACAAAGAGGGTGGTAAATCTGGAGATTTTGACCGCAAAAAGGAGAATTAAATGATATTAGATAGCAACACACAGGAAAAACCAGTCATCGAGTACCCGACCGAGTGGGGATACAAGCTAATCGGCAAGGATTTAAATGCTCTTCTTGAATGTATCAAAGATACCATGGGCGATAAAGAGCATACTACTGCGAGTGGTAATGTATCAAAAGCAGGCAAATATCACAGTCATAATGTAAGCTGTATGGTGCTTAGCCAAGAGGAGAGAGATGCGATATTCAAAGCATTTCAAGACCATGAATCTGTTGAGATGGTGATATA
>DZCE01000166.1 GCA_022736375.1 Arcobacter nitrofigilis
TAAGCCCTCAAAATCAATTTGGTAAATTAGCCATTCAGGATCAGTTGATTTGAATAATTGTTTTACTTCTTTGTAGTACTTAGATGTACTTGCTGGTTGGGTTACCCCATTAATACCACATCTGTACTTATCTGGATGGTCTTTGTCTAATGAATCACCACCACCTGATAATCTAAACGAGAGCGTACCGGGAAACTTTAACAAGTGTGCTATTTTATTACCATAAGATGATTGCTCATATCTGGGTAAATATTGTGCCATAAGGTTACGCCCTTCTGCGATATGCAGTAGTTCAGTCATAATAGCTCGTATTTGTTCATCAGGGTGAGTTTGACTAAGATCTTCTAGTACAGATTTGTTAAAACTTTCTGCACCACCTTTAGTTATCACTACTGATGACACACCAAGCGCATTCCACATTTCTCCCATTTGGGTAGATGATTGTGGATTAAGCACTTCACCATTTGGGTAGATATACTTAATCGGATTGGTGATTTTATCTAATCGATTGTGTATATTATTTTGTTTATTCATCCAATAAATCTGATACTGTTTGATAAGTTCTGTAAGCTCTGTTTGATATGTATCTAAAGGTTGCTTATTCAGAATAGCTATTAGTACTGCAGGCATATGTGTCTGGTCGAATTCTTTCATTTGCTTAAGCGATAAAGACTTGCCGTCAATAGGACATGCAAAAAGATACTCAAATATGAATTGATTAATTACAACAACATTCTTGTATTCTGTAATTGAACAGTCTGCTATAGTAACAGGTACAAAATTTGCTAATGAAGGTGCAGCTAAAAACTCGGCAATATCTGCTTGTTGTTTAGCCTCTACATATGGCACAATTAATGGATGGGTGATAAATGCTTTATATGCATTTGCTCTAATTGTCTCTACTTTGTTACGCAAAGCTGGTAATTGTGATGTATCAATAGGCATGCCATTTGCTAACATCTTTACAATTGGTTTAATGATTGGCTTCATTACATTTTCATAAAAGTGACGAATCGATTCACTATGGTCTTTAGGCATAGGTATTGGTAAAATAGATTCAATCGATACTTTGGTAAAAGTTGGTTCAATTGGCATGTATTTATTTAACAAATGCTGTGTAGCCATAACATCAATACCGTTATAGTAAACTAGTGGTAAATTATACTGTTTGTAATCGATGTTGTCTCCAACATAATGAATATTTGGATTATTGTAATTAACTGAATCAGCATACAAATCAAAGGACTCTTTACCGTTTGCCCAATCACTATATGGATATTTAGCCAAATGTTTAAGACCAACTGGTGGTTTAGGAGAGCAGTTAAGGTAAACTGCTGCTAATAGTTGACTATCTTCCCAATTGTGAATGAATTTACCTGTACGATCATATACATATCGTTGCTCATACAAAATGTTATGAACACCAATGGTTCGACTAGTTGTAGTGAGATACTCCATAATCAATTGCTCAATTTCAGTAGTATGTATAAATACACATGCACGTAATGTGTTTATGGAAAAGGCAGACATAGTTATCTGTTCAATTGCTGGTCGTTTAAGACCTGTTGTCTCAATGTCCCAACAAGTGAGTTGTGGTAATTTACTTAACCACTCTCTTGCTGTTGGTAAATGGTCTGTAAACCAAACTTCTGGTACTATGTAATCAGAAGCAATAATATCAGCAATTGTATCAATATCTGTAAGGCTATCTACTATATGTGCTTGTTCATGCAACGGATAATACTCTGTAACAAATGGACCTGTAAGATGATCTAGCGTATACCCTTCAGAATTTCGTGGAAGATCTCTTATAAATCTAGTAGATACAGGTATATCAGTAAGTCCATAGCGTGTCTGTAAATTTTGTTTAATTCGTGTTATTATGTTTGGTTGATGATCTAGTAATAGTATAATCATATAGCTCCTTTTTATATAAATAAGGATTATTCAGATATTAC
>DZCE01000167.1 GCA_022736375.1 Arcobacter nitrofigilis
TAATTCTACAGCTATTGGATATTATGCAAATGCAATTGGAGCTAATTCTTTTGCTTTTGGTAATAATGCTTATGCTCGCAATAGTAATTCAGTATCAATAGGTACATCTTCTGAAGCTAAAAATACTTATGCAGTATCAATAGGTTATAACAGTACTGCTTCAGGATATTCATCATTTGCGGCAGGTAGAAACACAACTGCTAGTAATAACTATTCTGTAGCTATGGGATATGGTGGTACGGCGGCAGGATATTCATCAATGGCTTTTGGTTATTCAGCTAGTTCAAGCGGTGATTACTCAACAGCAATAGGTAGAAGTGGAAATTCTGGTGGAAATTATTCAATGGCATTTGGTTATTCAGCTAATTCAAGCGGTGATTACTCAACAGCAATAGGTAGAAGTGGAAATTCTGGTGGAAATTATTCAATGGCATTTGGTTATTCAGCTAATTCTGCTGGAATTTATTCTACCGCAATAGGTAGAAGTGCCAGCTCAGGAGGCGAATACTCAATAGCTCTTGGTTACTCAACTTTAGCTCCAAATATGCGTTCAACCGCAATTGGATATAATTCCGAATCTTCGGGAGATTATGCTGTTGCAATTGGGCGAGATGCCATTGCTTCTAATACAAATGCATATTCTTTTGGTAATAGTGCAGATGCTACTGCAGAGGGAGCTTATGCAATTGGTAGCGATGCACAAGCAACAGGAACAGGGGCTTATGCAATAGGATCAATAGGTAGAGATTCCGTAGGAAATCCGCTAGGTTATTCAACAACAGCTTCTGGAAGTTATTCATTTGCTATAGGTAATGGTGCACGCTCTACCAATATGGGATCATTAAGTTATGGTTCTGAAGCATTTTCTTCGGGTAAGTTTTCAAATGCAATGGGTTCTAATTCACAAGCAACGGGCGATTATTCTATGGCTTTTGGTAAAAATGTTTATACAAGTGGCTCATACGGTGTAGCTTTTGGACAGGGAGACACTGTTGGTGGTAATAGAAGCATTGCAATAGGTGTAAATCAAAATGTAGCAGGAAGTAAAAGTATAGCCATTGGTAATGATAATACAGCTGGAGGATTTATTGGTGGTGGTGTTGCAATTGGAACTGGGAATGATGCTAATGGTTTTTTAGGAGCCGGTTATGCTTTTGGTATGAATAATAAAGCAATGGGAAGCTATATTTCAATGGCTTTTGGTTATAGTAACGAGGTTTATGGTATAAATAGTTATGTGTTTGGTGAATATGGAACTGTAGGTAGTGTTGCTACTTCTACCGCTGTTAGTCACTCAACTTTATTTAATATGACTGATGCTAGTAATAGTATTGTTTCTGATAATATTTTTTCAGTAATGGGTGCCCAAATCGGTTTTGGAACAACCGCTCCAAATTCTAAGTTGCATGTAAATAGTAGTTCTGGACAAGATCCTTTTAGAATTCAAGTAAATAGTCATACTCAATTAACTCTTAATGCTGATGGTAATCTAGCTTTAGGACATACTACCACTACAGGTACCCATGTTTTAGCAATAATGGAGGGTACTGCACCAAGTTCAGCAATATCAAATGGAGTACTACTTTTTGCTGACTATGGAAATGCAGAACTTAGAGTTATGGACGAAGCAGGTAATACATCTACTATTTCCCCACATAATTTTAGTTTAACAAAAAAATCGGAACCAATGGCTTGGTCGTTTTTTAGTGAAAACGAATCAATAGGTTGTAGAATAAATGTTGATATGTTAAAAACTGTAAGAATAATTGAAAAATTATCTGGAGAACAATTGGTGTTTATGGAAGATTTTAACACAAACCAACAAATAAAAAATACTAATGTTGATGTTAATAATTCAATTGTAAAAAAAGTGGAAGAACAACAAAAAATAATTGAACAGTTATTAAAACAAAATGAAGATTTATTAAAACGAATAGAAAAACTCGAAAAATAATAAT
>DZCE01000168.1 GCA_022736375.1 Arcobacter nitrofigilis
TGGTTCTAAAATTGAACTTGTCAACGGCGGAGTCAAACTTCCAGATGGATTAGATCAATTACTTTTTGTAGTATCAAGTGAAGAAAACTAAGAAGAAAAAGGAATATATAGAAATGAAAAATATCAATAAAACAATACTCTTATCAGTAGTATCATCAAGCTTTCTTCTTGGATCTACACCAAATATAGGAGATATAGATAGAGAAGTACAACCTCCAAAGATAGAAAAAGAAAAATCGACTCTTCCTACAATAGAAACAAAAGAGTATAAAGCCCCTATGAGTGATAGTGGGAAAACAATCTTTGTAAAAAGTTTTAGTTTTAGTGGAAATGCTCATATAAGTAGTGAAGAGTTACAGGCTATAGCTAAAGAGTATGAAAATAAAGATTTAACCTTTAAAGAGATATCTGAATTTACCACCAAAATTACTAAACTTTTTAGAGAAAAAGGGTACTTTGTAGCAAGAGCGTATCTGCCACAACAAAATATCTTAGAAAATGAAAATGTATTAGAAATAGCAATTATAGAGGGAAACTATGGAGAGTTTAAACTAAAAAATAGTTCCCTTATAAAAGATAGTATTGTTCAGGAGATGCTTGATGATGTAAAAGATAAAAATATCGTCTCTACCAATACCTTAGAGCGAGCGATGCTTCTTATCAATGATACCCCAGGGGCTATAGTAACAGGGGCTGATATTATGCCAGGAAGTGTGGTAGGAACGAGTGACTTTACTATCACTACAGAAGCTAGTAAAGCTTATGATGGATATATCTTAGCTGATAATCAAGGGAGTAGATATACAGGTAAAAATAGAGTTATGGCTGGAATGAACTTCAACTCTCCTTTGAAAATAGGTGATAAACTAACTCTTGGTGGATTAGTATCTAATGGAGCTGATTTGAAAAATGGAAGAGTAGCATACTTTGTTCCACTTATGCCAAATGGCTTAAGTGGTGAGATAAGCTATTCAAAAACAACTTATAGTTTAGTAGAAGAGTATAAAAATCTTGATGCCAAAGGGGATTCTACTACAATAGATGCAACTTTTATCTACCCAATCATAAGAACAAGTCTAGAAAACCTCTATGCCTCTTTGAGCGTTGTTCAAAAAGATTTAAAAGATGAAGTACAAAGCACCAATGATATTACCAAAAAAGATACAAAATCTTTCAATCTTGGTCTCTCTTATGATAAAAACTATTTCGTATTTGGATTAAATTCCAATTCACAAATGAAGCTCAACTATACTTATGGGAATTTGAGTTTTGATGATAGTGCCAAAGAGTTAGCAGATACAAATGGAGCCAATACAAATGGAAACTATTCTAAAATCAACTTAGAACTAGGACACACCATAGCACTCAATCAAGAGTTAAGCCTAGAGTCATCTCTAAAAATGCAATACGCTCTAGGAGATAAAAATCTTGATGGAAGTGAAGATTTCTCTATTGGTGGAAGTAATGGAGTGAAAGTATATCCAGATGGGGAACTAAGTGCTGAAAATGGGTATCTTTTTAATATAGAAGCAAAATATAAACTCCCTAACATAGATGCTTTTTCAAGCCAAGTAGGAGTTTTTTATGATAGAGGAAAAGCTTTTATGGCAAATAATACCGTTGGATTTGAATCTAACTCTTTACAAGATATAGGTGTGGGATATTATGCAAACTATAAAGACTTCTTCGGACAACTTCAAGTTGCTTGGACTGCAAATAGTGATGCTGTAGAGAGTGAACCTACTTCTAATAGTCGAATTTTATTTCAAGGTGGGTGGAGCTTTTAAGCTTCACTTTAGAATCTAAATTTCTCACCCTCCTAATAGTTATCTGAAAGATGAATCTTATTATCCTTTGTTTTTTGCCCTTGTGTTTGATTTGATTTTTGTACCAGCGCTTCTTAGTTTGTTTTATAAAAAGGGAAGTTAAAAAGGATGAGATTTCGCTATACTAAAAC
>DZCE01000169.1 GCA_022736375.1 Arcobacter nitrofigilis
AGGGCTTTTGCATAGAACCGCAACAGGGACACACTGGCTCTCCATTCGTTGCAGACCATCTAATACGCTTGAAGATTTCAAATATTTCTTCTTCGCTCATCATGGCTATTTTTACGATGGATAATGTTCTTGCGTTTGCTGAGAGTAGGAAATGTTGTGCCATGGTTTATCCTTTGTATATAATATATTTTACAATAATTAACTAAATATAGTATTATTAATTTATAAATAGTTAAATTAACTTGACTTGTATCAGTAATATTTGGTATAATATTTAAAATCTACCGAAAGTGAACAAATGGAATGGAACAGCAAAGCAAAGAGACTTATTAAGTCTGAATTAGCTAAAAGAGAAATTGACTATATTAGGTTAGCCGAATTAATGAAGGCTATCGGTGTTGATGAAAAACAAGCCAATATCGCCAACAAGATAAATCGTGGGGCTTTTAGTCTTGGGTTTGCTTTGCAGATTTTTAAGGCAATAGGTGTAAAAAATTTGGACTTGCAAATACTTGATGTGTGATACAATATAAAGAAAGGAAGGGGAAATGTTACAGTATAGAAGACGAAATTCAAATACACCATTGCAACCCAGAACCACTACACCAGTACATCTGCTTCTGACATACTGTAATTGGTCTTATTCAAGAGATAGCCATATAGGTATTCAAACACTTAGAAATATGCTAACACATTACGAAGATAAATATGCACGGCTTTACTTACGTATAATTAACGAAACTCCTAGAGGATTAATTTTTTCTTTTATGGAACATGAACACCTTGATCCAAATACACTAGAAGATATTTATAATAGATTAAATGAGCGTGGTTTTGATCTTAGAGACTTTGGTGAACTTTAAATATGACTCAATACGATTTTTCAACTCAAAAAGAACTTTTTAATATCTCTTGCCAAATACTTAGTGACTATGAAATCAAAGATTGGTCATTTGGAGGAGGTACAGCACTGTCTATTCTGTTTTATCAACATAGAATGTCTTATGATATAGATATCTTTTCGGAAGATTTCTCCGCAATACAAAGGCTTATAGAAAACAAAGAAGAGATAGCTAAAAATCTTGGTATTGATATGATAGAAGTAAGATCTTCTAATACGGGTGTCACATTTGGACTTGATGATGGTGGGCTAAAACTGGATTTTGTTTATTCTCCTGCACTCAGCTCTGAACCTTATGTTATAAAAGATGTATTTGGATATACAAATATTAAAGTTCAAACTCCGCTAGAAATAATTGCCAAGAAGTTAAAACATAGAGAAAAGGCTACTATTAGGGATTTTGTAGATTATGCAATAGTGGAAGAACGCGCACAACTACTTACAAAACTCAAATCAGAAGGCATAGTCGATATTGAACGCTATTTTGATGTTATTGAAAAGTTTAATAATTTTGATAGTAGTTTATTTAATGAGGAATTAGAAAATTTATTGCCAAAACAAAATCTTATTAAAGAAGATTTTAGCAACACAATAAATAATCTTATGAAACCAAGAGAACTTATTAGGGTAGCACTAGATAATACAAATGAGGTTGTTTCGTTTGATGAATTCATAGAGCCATATAGAAACATTTATGAAGAACTTGGAAAATACAGCATTTACACTATTAAAAACAATGGGATTTCCTACAAAGATGTACTTGGAATGAAGCTTGAAGAGATTTTAGAACTAAGCAAAAATATAAAGGACAAGGAGATGTTTATAAGCAGTTTAAAACAGCAAGAGTGAATCAAGATTATCATGTAACTCTTGAAAAGTGCAACTACTCCGTACACATAATCCAGGTTAAGAGAATATTGAGAATAAAGCAAAAATCTCATCTCAAAATACTTTTAAACTGTGCCCATACTGTGCCTCAAGTTTGAGCTTTTTTCGTTAAAAATAGGAAAATTGTTGTGCAGACATGCCTATTTTTGCGTATTTTGTTTAAAAA
>DZCE01000014.1 GCA_022736375.1 Arcobacter nitrofigilis
ATTTTTCTTTTTCTTCATTTAAAAGAAAAAAATAACTCCTACTATAGAAGTTATTTTTTTAAGTTAGGGTTGATACTTATGGATTAGCCTCAGATAATTTATTATCTGGCCTAGTGGTTTCATATTCCCGGCAATTTCCATAATTAGGTGCGCTCGTTGTTCGGTAAGTGCCGGAAGGATTCTCCATCCTATATGTATAAATCCCTCTGAACATCTCCCTAACACAGAGATCATTAGTGTTACATCTTGAGGTAAATTCATCCTTATATTAATTACAGCAGATCTCTCCCCGTCTATAATAACATGGCATTCGCCCTGCTCTCTTAGAAATTCCATTATCTGCCCCGTACAGATAGGTGCTTTGATAAAGTGTGTAGTCACTTGAATGTTGTTCCAAATTGATTGCAACTTTTCTGGTAGATATATAATTTCTACTCCTTCCGGAAGATCTTTAATATGTTCCTCTGTTAGTTTACCATTAGTCATTACAACGATCTTATTGATAGTATGAAGATCACCATTAACCGATTTGAATTGGTGGTTCATTTTAAACTCCTTTAGTCTTCTTTAAGGTAGACCAATTCTTTTAAGATAGTAACTTTCGTTACTTCATTTTTATTATATATTAACAGAATTTTTCTTTAATGTCGGCATATATATTGACAATATATATAGGACGGGTGAAATGGATTTTTATACAAAAGAAGAGATAGATAGAATACTAATGAATAATCTACCGCTCAAGATGGCGTTTGATAATAGATATATAGATGGGAAGGAGATTGATACTGTTGAGTGTAAATGGACTACTCGTGTTGAACTACCATACGCTGATGATATGTTAATCGTTAAAGAAAAGATTTTCTTTAAGGACGGCACTACTAAAAATAATTTGAGGTTAGTTAAAGATTTCAGAAGACCGTATTATGTAACTAAATCGATATACCGGACTTATAAGCAAAAAAAAGACGGCGAGAAACTAGAGAAACTAGATGTGCGTTTTAGTACAGATAAATTTCTGGCTAAGAATATCAATATATCCCTTGGTAATAAATTCCCTAAGAATTCATTTGGTCAGTCCAATAAGATTTCATCGCCATACATATATGGGGGTTCTATACCTGGGACAACTTTATTAAAATTACTATATACAGAATATTATGGTGATAAATTCTCTACGTACAATGTTGTAAATATGGACATCGAAACTCATCCGGATACAGGAGTAATATCTCTCATATCAATTTGTAATGATAATGTATTATATACAGTAACAACAAAAGACTTCTTCGCCGGAATAGATGACGTGAGGGAGCGTATTTTATCTGACTTCGATAAGTATGTTCCAGATTTTGATTTAAAAAATACTATAAAAAGGGATGTAATTGTAGTAGATTCAGAGATAGAAGCTATAATTACAATATTCAAATTAATAGATGATATTGATCCTGATATCTTGGCTATATGGAATATAAGTTTTGATATAACTCACATCGAAAAGCGGGCAGCTCTATATAATGTCAAAATGGAAGACCTTGTCCATGCTCCGGAATTACCAGATGAATGTAAATTTTATAAGTGGAATGAAGGGTTTAGGTTCATAGGGAGGAAACCGATTTCGCCGGAAAAAGTATGGCATACCGTCGCGTCTAGCGCCAGATATAAAATAGTTTGTGCCATGAGAATATATCTGTATATAAGAGCTGGTGATAAGGAGATCCCAGGTGGGGTCGGATTAAATGCTGTTTTAAAAGCGAATAAAATAGATGGTAAATTAAAATTTCCAGGCGACGAGAAATATGAAAAATATACTGGTAAAAAATGGCACATGACTGTTTCTGTTGATGAACCAGTATTCTATGCTATATATAACCAATATGATATTTTATCTATGGGTAGATTAGATAGGAAGACTAAAGACGTTAGGGTGACTTTTCCATTATCCTTAAAAGGTAATGACTTTGAGGTATTCAATTCAAACCCAACTCTATTAATGTTCAACTTATATCTATACATGAAAAAACATATGGGTATGATATTATGTAGTTGATATTTGAAGAATAAAAGGTGTTACACTATACGAGATCATAAATTTATGATTAGTGTTCGTTGATCTCCTCTAAGAAAGTGACCAACCATATTTAAAATTATGGCTTATAGATATTTTATTTTTTAATATCTGAATGGATATAATGACAATATAATGGAGGAAAATAATGGACATATCAACCCCGCTAAAAAAAGATAAATTTATTTTACCTGGTGGTAAAAAATATAGCAGGATGTTACCAGAACAAATACACGCGCACCCTGGTCTCGGTATGAAAGACTGGATCTTACTTCTTCCGGCAGACCAACTTATAACAGAGCAAAATAACTTCACTAATCTAGACGGAGTGACTCCGAGTTTTAAGAGGTTTGTATTGGACACCGATGTAGTTTCGTCATACCCAACGGTAATTGCCAAGTGTAATGTGAGTAAGGCAACATGTGTCACAGAGATGTTAGAAGTTGAAGGGGTATCAGAGGATGAATTTAGGAGGATGAATATTAACTCGATGTATGGTAATGTTACAGCTTTTAGTTACTGTATTGGGATGTTTAATTATCCGACTATGGATGAGTTACTCGAGGAAGCTAATCTATTTTTAGATGGCAAATAATTTTTACTTCCGCGTTGAAATTAGTTGAAAACAAAAAAGGACAGAAAATGGCAGAGAAAAAAACACTAGAAGATTGGCTGGATAGCCCTAGTATATTATTGGACTTACCGGCTACAGAGATGCCTACCCAGTTACAAAGATATAATGTACATCAAACATCATTTGTTGTCGCACAGCAAGATCTCGTATCTGAACAAATAAAAGGTATCCCCATCAAGGTGGAGACACCACCTGCGGTTATTGAAAAGATGTTTGAATTGGCGGTATTCTTGGTCGACGAGAATAGAGAACATAATAACTCATTTACATATCGTTCTCAGATAGATGATAGAAGCGGCGTAGACGTTAGGCTTAGAGATACTCTCAATGATTATTCAATTACATTATTGCCAACACGTGGGTACCCAAAAGGTTTTCCTATGAAAGGTGGTGTGCTGGATAAAAGTATTCCAAAGGACCAAAAGATTGATGATTATTATCATCAGTTAGCAAAACACTATTCCGGTAAAAAGAAAGACACCGGGGATTATATCTATGATATATATCCTACCGGTAAGGTTAGATCGGATTGGGCTAGGGTCCTGAAAGCAAATGCGTTTAGATTGCTGTTCGGCAATCATCCTTCAAGACTTGATCCTGTAAAATATGTACTTACATGGAATCCCAATAGCGACGCAATCAATCTACCTCTAGGGTTTATACTTAGCCGAGGTGTATATGTATATAATAAAATCGCAGAAGATGACGATAGATTGAACCAGATAGAGGTTATCAATTTCTTTGATGAGGATACTCTAGATGAAAAGATAGCGCAAATTATGGCTATAAATAGAAGATAATAATTTATTTATTGAATAAACTTAAAAAAAGGAAAGATATGTCAGAAGTAAAAAATGAACCAGTTGTAAAACCAAAGGGTGCGGTCAATCCGCAAGATGGCTCGATTGCTGAGGTTAAGATATTGCCTAAGTCGGAGGAACAAGATATACCAGATAGTCAACTTAAAGAGGTACTGTCCATATTGTTTAATACAGTGAATTCCGGTAGTGCCGATATTGATTATGCTAGACACAGAGAATTGAGCGTTTGTATTAATAAAGTCATTATTAACGTGACAGAATACTCTATCGCGAAAACAAATATCACCTATCTGATTTCCGAATTACGATTAAGAACTGATAATCGTATATTGAAATTGATGATTCAAGGCCACGGGTTATCTAAATGGTCATCTTGTCGAGAGAAGGATGATTATAGAAAATATATGTCACTAATCTCCACTATAGCTTGGACTCCTAATGCAATTAAGGATTTCAAGGACATCCAAACATATGGTGCCAACCTAAAGAGATATGTAGAGGAAAATATTTCAATTTAACTTTAAAAGAAAATTGAATTAAAAAGTGTAAAGTAGGCGGTGTTTCATCGCCTACTTTACATCATTATTTATTTTTAATTCATCCTCTAAGTTTATGGTTACCAATTTTGTAATTGTACCGTGCATCTTTTTCATATTTATGTTTAGTAATTTACCACCACTATTTATAAAAGAGTGGATAAATCCTTTTGGTGATTTGCTCATCTCATCGCCACAACACATCTCACAAAAACCATTATTGGTCTTACAATAATGAAGGCTACGTAAAGTTACTATTTTTCCGATCAATCTTCTGGCCTCACTTACATCAGGACAACGGAATGTAACTTTTGGTAACTTAGGGTCTATATAATATCCACCTATTAACATATTATATGTACTCTCATCCACCTTGAAGGTTTCCCCAAGTCTTGTGCCACAATCTCGCTCCTTTATATCTAAACCTAGAGCTAACATAAGTAGTAACTTACTAAGTACGCCAGAGTCCTTTACCTGGTTACCCTTTCCGATACTACCATTTCTTATCTCATTTGCTAACGCCGCCAGGTGGGCAGGTTCTAATGAATGTCCTTCGGATAAAGGCTTCTTTACAAACACCGGCGGCGCCAGGTCAATATTCGAATACAACCCAGCAAAAAATAAGTTCTTCTCCCTAGCCACCTGTTGAAAGTTTCTCATCTGCAGAGCTTTATCGTCCCCGTAACTATTCCTATCAAAATCCCGTATCTCTTCCATGAAGGCTAGATAGTATTCAGATGTTTCAAAAAAGCTCTCTCCATATTTATCTACATAGTAATTCCATCTTTTGTCAATGAACTCTTTCAGCCCCTCAGGTGGGATAAGTAACCCTATAGATGAACTCACCGATATTAACTGCTCTAACTGTTTTATAACTAACACAAACCGCGAAAAATTTAAAAAGTCATCAACATATATCTTCGTAGGATCCTTTGCTTGACCATCTGCAGGGTTACTATTTAATCTGGGCCCAACTATTTTTTCTATAGTTCCGACAGTTATACCTTTAGGGATATAAGGTATCTTACATTCTAATCCTTTATATATATAAAAATAGTTAAGTATGAAATTTCCGAAAGTAACCTCCACTTCCTGCTCGTTTAGATAGTTGACCTCATCCCTTGTTATTCTGAACCTATCGCTTATCCGTAATGGATACTCTACTTCTTTGTTCATGTAAGCCAATTGGATTTCTCTATCATCAGCTATTAGATAAACCTTCCCTTCGTCAAGTCTATACCATTTATTAGATTTCAGTAGCTTACCTAAGCTACTGAAATACCATCCTATCTCATCCATATATCCTAATTCCAAACTTAGAAATATAAGTTCTTTCGGGGTATTAATTTTCTCTACTGATGATAGCATTATGTAACATCTCCACGTTGAATATTAATTTAGCGTTACCGACATCGTCACTACCCAGGAAGTCTCTGCTATACCCAGATAATACCTTAATGTCTCCTAGATCTATAAAATCGTCAGTAGTTATCTTTTCATGTAATTCATCTATACCAAGTGTTGTTAGGAAGTTACCAACTATAACTAGTTCCCTATCGTTAATACTACTCAAACCAATTTTGAATTCCGTATACTCGTTACCATCTTGGTTAGGGAGTATCAAAGATATAATGAACTCGATGACTGTCTCTTTTAACCATTCCCTATAATCACTACAATTTTCTAACTGAGTTGTATCGGGTAATTCATAGTCAAAGTCGCTATTATCAACTACCCTGATGATGAACTCACTCATTACTTCTATAGTGGCCGATATTACCATGTTTACACAATTAATACTATTACCAAACAAACGCTGTGTATAATCTTCGTCTATTATTATCATCTTTTCTCCAACCTTTTAATTTTGTTCAAGAAAAAACATTTACAAAATTCTTATTTGAACAAAAAAACAATTAACGGAGGAAATAGATATGGGTAACATCATTAGAAGGGGAGTTAAACGTAGACTTAAGTTAGAAAAAGCCTCACGGGGAAAGGACGGTATAGCTAAGGCATTATTTAAAGAGGTAAGAAGGGTGGAAAGAATTAGAAATGAGAATCCTTCTCTATTCAGTGATAATTTTATCCGTAGAATGTATAGTAATTACGAATCTGCTTTAGAGGAACACGATGTATTAACCGGATATAAAACATTTCGAAAGCTCAGTTTCTATATTACCGATAATACTATCAGAAAACTATATACTCGTGATAAAGAAAAGTATGCTATACTCAAGTCTTCCATGGATAAAGTTACTAGTAGTGGCGCTGTAAATAGCGAACTAACGGAATTAGCCAATAAGTATTTTACGTTACTAGATAGATTATTTGATGGTTTAATTTCAATTGAGGAGTATTATGTTATGGTAATGGATGACAAAATTAATACCGATTATACAACACTATTATGTCAGTTAATATCCAGTAATAGTGCATTAATAGAAAAACAAGGAGAATAATACAATGAACGAAGAAGTACAATTGCCCACGGTGGAGCTTTCTAAATATCAATTTATGGCAGCTGGTAAGGTTATTACAGCTAAACCGACGGGACCAGTATGGTATGGTGATGTCGACTTATATCAGAATACACTTAATAAGTATCTTCCTGATGGATACTTCGATGTATTAACAAAGTATATCGAAGCAATGTCCTCTAATGTCGATGCCGAGAACGGAGGGTATGACCTATCACCTGCTAAGATAGCGTCTAATGGGCTAGATATTAAAAAATATACAGATATTGAGAAGAAACTGAAGGATGAAACTTCACCACTTACATACCCTGTGTTGTTAGAATTTATAAGCAATAGACTCCATAATATTCGTCCTACACATATGAAGACGAGGTTTGCGAGGGATGTTTTTAGTAATAAAGATAATGGGGTAGTTGTGGCAGGTGTAGCAAAACCAACATCTGAATCTAGCCAAACACATAGGCTAAACAGTCTCCTTTCCGGAAGTAATATGGCGAAAAAGACATCCATTCCGTTATGGCATTCGGGATTTAAAATAGCCCTTCAAAATATTCCAAGTGGTTCTGATGGTATACTCTTGGATATGCTTAATGATATAAATGTTGGGGACGATATTTATGGGGTACATTACACCAATATGTTCGGCGATGTAAGGAACTTCAAGGCATATGATGCTATTCTCGAGTATGTTAACAAATGGATAGGGTTCTCAACTTTAAATATCCCGGAAGGTGAGGACATAGGTAAATATATAAGCCTACTAGATGTAGATATATTAATTGCCGGGTTATGGGATTACGTCCTTCCAGGTGGACATAAGGTATCTATACCATGCAAGAATTATTCAGAATGTAATTCCATTTGGGAGGCAAAGGTTAGTTATAAAGACATGGTAGTAGTTAAAACAGATCCATCCACTTTAGCTCTTAGAATCAGAATGAATTCAGATAAGGTAGCGAATGAATACTCTGTTACAGATATAGATAAATATAGAGTAGATAATATCCCATCAAAAACGATTACTATGGATCTAATTGATGATGATGTAGTTGTTGATAATATATCTATTGTATTAAATGTGCCGTTATTACGAGATGCTTGCAATAAGATGGATATAATTATAGCTACTTTAGTTACTTTAACAGAGACTAGATTTTTAAAAGATAGTAAGGAGGATTTACGTGGTAAATTAAAGAACATTCAGGCGACAGATAACATGTTGGCTTTGATGACCTATGTCGAAAGGATATATAACACGGCAGATCCAGAAAATACATCCATTTATGAGATATCAGCAATATACACTTATATGGATAACCTTAGAAAATTTTACCCTGAAAGTTACTTTAACTTGTTCATTGCTATCAACGAGTATATTAAAGAACGTATATTTGCTATGGTCGGATTCCAAACATATCTATGCGATGCTTGCGAATCGAACCCAGATATTGCAATCGAATCTGGAGAAACGGTAGCGGTTAATATACTTAATGTTTTTACGGTGGCCCTAAGCCAGCAAGCGGACTAAAGGATGCGTATGGCGAGGCATTAATGGAGGAGTCTGCTAGTTTTATAGATAGAATGTTATCAGATAAGTCCGTAATTAAGTCCGACCCATACGTCCTATCTCTTGCTGGAAAATACACATCAATACTAAACCCGACTAATGATATGCTAAAACATGGTGATATCGTATATCGTCATAAAAAAGTTCGATCACCTGATAACAATACAGATGAGATAGGTAGTCTTAACGAAGCGATCGTAGGTAATCTTATATACATATATATAGACTCCAAAATACACGAGCTAACTGGACTTACTCTACCTCAATATTTAAATCTTACCAAGGAAGAATTAAATGTATTGAACGTCTCCATAGAACGTATAGTGCGGGTACAGAGAACTAGAGAGAATGAACTTAGGGCTGCCGAGGCGGCTGCCACAGCCAACCAAAACAAGAAGGGCATGGTACGTAATGGATGAAGAAAAATAATGAGAATGAATTAATAACAGGTCTATATATAGACCTGGAGTCAATTTTTGATTTTAGACATGTCTTATTAGATAGACTCGGTATACCAGTAGGGGATTGGTATAAGACTCGTCTTCAAGACCACGCTCAGGATTGTATGTCTAATAGAGTATTTAAGAGGATATATGATACCAACATAAAAATTCTTCTTGATAGGGATAAACTACATTTCACAGCGATGCGGGAGCTTGTATATGATTATATATCAACTGCGTCAAGTGACTTAAAGTTTAGAGGGTTTGATAGCTTGGTTGAAGTTTATATAGATGCCTCGAAGTTTAATCTAACTGAAAGTTACCGAGGGTATCTAGAGATAACAATAGGTGATTTTATATTCCCGAAACAGAATGTGAAAATACATATCCTGGATAAATCGTTATCCATATCTTCAATTAGAAAGAATATAGCTCTTATCATCAGATACGATGCTTTAGGATTTATAGACAGATTTATAAGATTTGGTTTAAACGGAGATAATACTATACCTGACGTAATGCTGATTGCACCTATGTTACATAGAAATACAACCGCAGTATATACAGCTGATACACTCAAAAAAGAACTATCCGTAATTGAGATTAATTATGGTCCATTGGTAATGTTAAAATTTCAGAAAGTTAAGTATTGGAACAAAATTTAAAAACTAACTTATAACATCAACGCTCAGTTATCCTAGTACCTTAAGGTACTAGGATAACTGAGCGACGTTACCCTCCTTATCTATCACTATACTCCAGTCCTTGCCGCATTCATGACAAGGTTCTACCCCATCCATAACTACAATCGTAATTATTGTAAACTTATCTGGTCTACTAGGATGGTTTCCGAATCTCTTGAAATCAACGTTATCTTCAAGGTACTCAGCCATACCACATGGGTAGCTGTTTTTGTCTATACGCAAGATGAGGTCATCCTCATCATGCATACCATTTACAATATCGGTGACCAACATGAAGTTATATATATTATCGCCTAGTTCCTCTTCGAGCCATATTTCATTATCATCATTTACCATAGGGTGAATAGTGAGATTTGCTTTGATAGTCATATCAAATCCTTTCGATCTTTTTTTAAGAGAGACCAACTCTATTTGAGGTAATAACATAAAGTTACTCCATTCTTATAATATATGAATGGATTTTTTTAATGCTATTGGTTGAGAAAAAAAATAACAATACCAGCGGATAGAGTAACACATTAGTATTATATATTATATATAGATATATTACATTTAGGTATCTAAAAAAAGATTTTAAAAAAGATGTCTAGATGGGGAGATATTGACTTACAATGCGTAAGTCAATATCTCAATTCTATCTAGGGGGAACTGTAACATAGGTACCCATAGCGCTTTATAGAATAAGTAGTTTGTAGCAAAGATGCCACCAACTACATGAAGCCAAAGTGGGATTTTCATCATCGCTTTTTGGTGTTCTCTAAAGCCTTTACATTCCGCTGGAATATCTTCCCAAGAAATTTCGTAATTGTTGTAACGACCGAAAAATTCTTCAGTTCTTCTTGACAATTCTTTAACAGGTTCAGCTGTCATTAACTCGCTCCAGAGTACCGCTATAAGTAATAATACTCGGTTTATAAATCTTTTCATTTTAAATCCTTTCGGTCTTTTTTTAAGAGAGACCAACTCTATTTAAGATTAATAGCATATCGCTATTTTCTACCTTTATTATATGTGAATAGAATTTTTTTAAATTCAGATCTGGGGGATAGTGGCTTACGCGTTATAAGTCAATATCTCAATTCTATATACACCTATGTTACATAGAAATACAACTACAGTATATACAGCTGATACACTTAAAAAAGAATTAGCAGTAATTGAGATTAAGTATTGGAACAAAATTTAAAAACTAATTAGATAGTAACAGAACGGCTAGATGACCTAGCCGTTCTGTTACTATCTAACTTTATCTTTAAATATTTTCATTAGCAGTTAGACTGCTTCTATTATCAAGTCTGTATAGCGCATGGATAAATTCGATGGCACCTAGTACTACTATGATAGTTGGGGATATAAACACTGTTGCGTAGATTATCTTTGCAGCTATAAATATTGCTATATTATTCGCTTCACCATATACTCCAAGTAACATAAGAATTGTTGTCGAAGCTGACAATATTAAGAACATTTGATTTGGTGTATAATCTGATGCGTATACTACTGTGAGGATAAGTACGAAACTCATTATTGATATTATTTCTTTAAACATTTTAAATCCTTTCGGTATTTTTTAAGAGAGACCAACTCTATTTGAGGTAATAACATAGGGTTATTCCATTCTTATTATATGTGAATAGATTTTTTTTAAATGCCTATAAACAAAAAAAGCGATAACAGTTGCTCCATATGGAGCAACTGTTATCGAAATAACATTACTTATATTCTACTACCAGATAGACTTGTCGGATCTATCCCGTGTTTGATTCTGTTAAGGAACCTATCCCTCATCGTATTGAAAATCTTTTTATCTTCAAAGTCATATTTATCGCCCTTAATATTTTTGGTCTCGAAGATAATGAATTGATTTTTCTGGGTACTACCAAATCCATTCTTCAATTTGTAATTAAGTGTGACTAATTCCTCTTTTCGACTTAACCAATATTCTATCGTCTCGCCATACCCCTCGATTATTCCTTTTTCGAATAGATCAAAAAATTCAGACATTAACGCCATCCTTGTACCGTAGTTGGCGCGATTCATAACCTCTTCCTCATATAGGGATATTGTCGTCGAATGATGTGCTGTACCTTCGGATCTTTCTATCTCTTTTAGTAGAGGCGCTATCTCAACTTCCGGCGAGTAGTATATAGAGTTCTTTAACTCACCTAACAATTCAGGCGACATATATTTATGATATACGTCACCGTACCCTTCACTTCTTTCCCTAAATCTAGTTATGAATTTTTCCGGGGAAGAGTGAGCTTTACCAGGACCTAAAGTGGCCGATGTTAAATCAATCATTGTTAACTACGATTTCATTATATAGTGAAAGTAGTTCGTCTGTTACTCTGCTATCCTCCAAATTATCTCTTTCGTGGTATTGAAAGCTCACCCATAAAGCTACCGCTGGTTTGGACATTGACATCTTAGAACTCACTTGGTGCGGTTTAGAGTTATCTAATGCCGAATATACCAGATCGAAAGATTCCAACATTCGTTCTCGGAATAAATCGTGACATGGATATATCGTCGTATTATCACCATCGAAGTCTCCCTTTAACTCTAGTATCATTAGATGTGAAATAGAGAATGTGAGATCACGAATGTTTGTCTTTATCTTGGAACAATATAACATCTGCATAGTAGAGCGGTTAAGTGTTGGATTTCTATGCATTGTCATCGGATAACCCTTACCGTTTATTCGTCTTCTAGCTTCGACTAAGTCATTCATAAATTCTAGTATTTCATGGTCAACCTTGGTTTCGGCTCTATAGTACCTCCTTTGGGCCTCCTTATAAGAAAGTTTCTTATAGTCTATTAACCATCCATGTATAAATGGTCGCATGGTCGCAACCATTTGAGTATAAGGCATATGGACTTCCCAATACTTACTACCATTAGGTATTCCGGTTATTATCGCCCTGGCTGAAAATGTAGCCCTGGTTGAATTCACCCCACCTCTCACATCGCCAGTCTTTCCCGCTAACACCTTATTTATAAGGTGCCGTATTAACTTATGTTGACCGATTACTAAAGATCCCACAAACTTATCCACTGTTTTCGCGGAACGATGTCTTTTATTAAATAAGATTCCCTTTTTTACAAGTTCCAGAGTTTGATAGGCGCCTTCCAGATCTGTGTATGCTGCTTTGCTTACCTTTTCCACGACAATCATATGTCTACTTGGTAAATATATATAATCACGCATTATTGCATCATATTCATTCCTCCATGTATGTAGTAGATTGAGTGCCAGATCTGCTTTCTTTTTAGATAGTGCGGCGAAATGTAATAGTATCCGATCCAGGTTTTCCACAAAGAATCTATACGATCTCTCGTATCCACCTGCTAACGTCGTGACTAATCTTTGATCGTTTGTTAACTTTTCGATTGATTCGCCTAAATGGTTGAGCTGAGGTGTGGTAATCAATATCTCAAATGAGTTTCGCCCAAGAAGTTTATTAATCCGGTCTATAAAGACCGGACTCATGAACTTTAGATCATTATATTTCTCGTAGTAATATAATGATGTTGGGGAAGAAAAAACTGGTTCCGCTGGGGAACCACATATTACACATATCTTATTCCTCTTATCCACACCTCGCAATTTACCGCAAAGACACATAGGAATGATACTCATCGCCCCTTCCAGTTCTAGGGTTAGATAGAAGTTTTCCAGATTCTGTATCTTGTTGATACAGAATGGTCTTTTTGCCAGGATGGATTCTCCTGGTGCCGATAATTTTACTAGTGTTATCATCGTGAGCTGGATATTACTCTACCACCGATAATACTAGAGCTTCCACGATTCATACCATCTCTACCATCGGCATATTTCAAGTTAGTCCCTGAATCCGCACCGAATAATGCATGTGTTGACTGATTTACATTTCCGTTATCGACGAGTCTATCGTATATCGACTTTGGTAGTAGCTCCCCAATATGTGGGACATTACATACGGAAATAATTCTCTGTAACAAATCCTCTATCTCTTTTGAAAAGGGGAATATTGTTACGCCATATGGGGCACTCCAACTAGTAGTTGTTTTATTTTGCAGGAACAATAATTCCGATGCGCCAGGTGACATAAAATCTGTTACTGCTAAATTTAGATATGCTATTTTTTCCGCATTGGACATACCTAACAAGTACGTATCAATTTGATCAATCTTAATTGACGCTATAGATTGTAACCATCCAACATTTGTCGTAGCGGAATACATATTGTCAAACGAATACCGAATCAATTGTCCCCAGTTATTGACCGCGTTTTGTGAAGGTTCCTGAGATTTCTCTTCAATACCTGCTAGCTGTGTGGCCATTCTACCCAATACGATCTCAGCAAGAGCTGGTATTTCTATGATTGGTTCTTTGTTATTACTCGATTGAATTGTCAAGTAATTCATCACGACGGCCATTGCTGTATTTTCCGGCAACATTGAATAGACGTGTACTGGATTTTCGTTTATTTTTAGTACGAACCACGCTGCTAGTTCCTCAGTAGAGTCCTCATTTATTTTGTCGAAGAAAAACTTCTCATTAGATAGATTCGCGTTCATAGAGTTACTCATATGGTCATCCACAAGCGATAACGTCGACGCAGTTCTAGATATTACCCTAGAATCCAGGAATAGTCTAGCGGTATCTTTTCTTCGCATACTACTAAGTTGCGCAAGTGCTATTATGAAGAAGATTGGATCTATAACATCGGTATCTAACTCAACCCCCGTTACCCCTATAGTCACCTTATTTATCGGGATGAGTATACGCTCCCTTTGATATAGTTCATCTCTGTTAGTCAGTATGATATCTGGAACGAAATATACTTTAATAGTACAACTGTTATAACTGTTACTATCGTACCCTTCCCTGTCTACATGTCTGGTAGTAGATTGATTCTCTACCCTAGTTGTGCCGGTCAGCGTATATACCCACATTGCTGGTATTTCCGACCCATTACTCAATATAACCGATCTACCTAATGTAGGTTCAAGTGATGCATTAAATGTGACATTACCCATCATAATCTGTCCGAATGTTGTAGGGACAACCATCTCTGGAGGTGCGTATAGATATGTGATAGCATCTATCGACATAATGAGATTGGTTAATACCATATCCGCCACTTTTTCTGCAGTCATAGTATGTTGGGAATAGTACAATGTTGACCCTATCCCAGCCACATCTACTATAATACCTTGTCCTTCAAGATATTGTGAAATAGTTCTTTGGATACCAATATCGTTAACAAACGATGTTGGTGTCTCCAGGTGCGTTTTTTTTAAGACGTCCGTCATATCATAATCGTTATCGCGATAATATCCGCCTAGTCTGGCGACTTTTCCCTTTATCAGATCTGATGTAGATAACATTTTGGGTGTTTGTAACAGTATATAGTTTGTGCCTACAACTCTATCTCTAATAGCAACCACAACGAATAGCACGCCTCCAGTATCTTGAGATTTTTGATGTGGTAATTCGAACATCATCGTTCTATTGTCCTGTGTATTAGACATAGGTGTAGTCTTATCTCTAATGTACGTATCAAGTCGTGATTTTATAACATCCAATACTTGAGCCGGGATGGTCGAAAACGTAACCTCGGCACCTTGTTTTTTGGATATAAAGTGTTTTGTTTTTTTTGGTACCCCTGCGTAATTTACATGATCCCCTGCGGATCCACCTATTGCACTGTTACCTATTGAACCACTATCTGATGATAGGGTTCCTGGTTTTGCTGATACTGCCATCTTATTCTCCTAATTTAATTTTTTGGTTTTTCTCCACTATTATAATATATTAATGGTTATCGCTTAGTTGTCTCTTTATAACTTCGCAAAGCATTTTTCCTGCACCGGTCGGGTACACACCAAGTATATAACCTGTTGTATCCTCATATAATGAAATTGTCGAATATATTTTTTTTCTTTTTTTATATATCTAATCGATTAGATGATAAAGTTACGGAGATAAACCATGAATATAATAAAAGAAGTATTTAATAAAAATAATTATAGTAACGATTTCGATCCTATATATAACTATATGGAAAATACGATTGTCACACTTATGCAATTAAAAAATATATCTAGAGAAGATGCAACTAAAATAGTGAATATAGCGATAGATAAGAAGGTATCGAGAGACCCATTGGTCGGACATTGGTATAGACCAGATATGGAAGATAAAAATTATTCGGAAATACCAATGTCCAAATATATTTCGAATGCAAAAACAGAAAACCGAATAATTGTTCCGTCATTTACTACGTATTTAAACCATAATGCGGCACTTAGTCCTTATTCCGGGTTTGCTGATAATCAGATGAAAGATAGGTCTATTGAAAAAGATAAGATGTACACCGCTTTAGCTAGAGGCGATTATGAAATGGTTACATATCATGATGTTTTACAGGCCGGGGCAAAGAGGCTTAATAATTCCTTGTCAGGGGCATTTGGTTCGTTAGGTAAATCTATATATAACTTATCATCACACTCCTCGTTAACATCTACGATTAGAGGAGTTGTTTCTATTGGTAACGGGATAACAGAGTCTATCGTCGCTGGGAATAGAGTATATAGTACTCCACAGATAATTATAGAACACATTATGGCTATAATCCGATATTTTAAGGATAAGGATATAAGGGCTATAATAGAAGAGTATCTTTTGATCTATCCAAATAAGAGTGATTTGATAAATATAATAAAACGTAGTTCATCATTCTATTTTGCATCGGAAGAGATAGACAATAATAAAACATTACATACACTACTAGATTCATTAACACCAGAGCAGATGGCCGCTTTCGCTTATCATAATGATCTATACCATATGCGTGTTTTAAATCCAGTTATTTTGAGACGTATGCTAAGCGATATCTCATCCGTAGGTATCGAGCGTTCTAAAGATCTAGTAACAGATATAAAAAAAATGCCGTCATCTATACTAAATGTTACATATCATATCCTAGCAGATGAATGTCGTGGGATGGCTAGGGATGACTTATCTAAAAACGATAGTAAACTATTAAGTCTCATATTAGGAACAGCTAGAAATGTCTCCAGGAAACTATTAAGATATAAGGATCTAATAGGTATGTTTTTTATAACTAATGTATTGCCTCCAAATTTAACTGATATACGCCATATGGCTAGGAGGTGTGTAGTTTTATCCGATACCGACTCGACGTGTACAACCTATGAGGAATGGGCCATTGATAGATTTGGGGATAACTTGTTCGGTAAGGCACCTCTTGCGTATATATCGATAGTTATGTTGATAACCACCGAAACAGTAGATCATTATTTAAAGCAATTCTCTACTAATCTTAATATACCAGAGGAGTACCGTGGTGATATAAGAATGAAAAACGAATACACTTGGGAAGTAATGGTCCCGGCTAAGAACTCTAAACATTATTTTGCTTTAACCACTATAAAGGAATCTATTGTTTTAGCCGATAAACTATCCGAAATAAAAGGTAAGCGATTCATAGCAGGTAAATCAAACGCACATATCCGTGACGTGGCACATAAAGATATGATGAGAATATTAATGGGGGAATTTGTATCTGGTAATAAAATTGATATTGGAAAATATATAAAGATTGTTGCAGATATTGAAAGAGAGATCGAACATAGCATACTAAACAATGTAGGTCCAGAAAGATTTCTACAACAAGAGAGGATTAAGAATCCTAGTGATTATGCCGACACAAACCCAATAAATAGCAACTACTTTTACCATATGCTATGGAATAACGTATTTAAGATTAAATACGGCGACGTAGATACCCCATATTATTATGGTAGAAAATTTCCGCTTATTACGGAAAACCCTTCTATTATGAAAGAGTATTTTAATAATAATAGTAATAATCCGATAGTATACGAAATGGGTAAGTTTCTTAGATTAAATAATAAGAAGAGGCTAGGTACGATTATTATAGACAGTAATAAAATAGGAGAGATAGGTATTCCCGAAGAGATACTTCATATTATAGACATAAATAAAGTAATTAAAAGTAACTGCGAAGTGTTGTATTTAATTCTTGAAACACTAGGGTTCTTTAAGCCAAGTAATGTCCCACTTAAAGATCTCGGTTACTAAAAAAATAAAAGGTAGATAATGAGGTGATTTACATCACCTCATTATTCCTTTCACTTTCAACTATTTCCATCGAGATAGTCGCCGATAACCATGTAGTTAGCCCTAACACCAACCACGCTTGTATTAGGAATATAGGAGCTAGTAACGCTCCTATAATGACCATACCTAGCATAGTGATAGCCATGGGTTTGATAACCCCTTTTATATCAGTGTCCCATGCCACGTACATCCCGATAGTTAACCCACCTATTAGTAAAAATAGGACGTATATATCCAATGTTGTAGCTGGCGTATGTAATACCAGAATACTCAAAACCGTCAACGAAAATATGTATCTTTTCATTTCACTTTTCCTTTTAGTTATTTTCATATTTATTATATATGAATAGAATATTTTTAAAGATGAAAAATAGAGTAGTGGTTGGTTCTTAACCAACCACTACTCATCACTTCCCCTATATTATACTATTATTGCGGATAATATGCGCTGTATCGTATAAACCTATCCATAGTATCTAGCCATTCGTCGATCCCTATTTTATCATATACTACTACATCTTTATGAATTCCTTCTATATTCAAAGAATTCAAGATGCCATGTAGTAGGAATTTATAATTTGGTACTATACTTGCCGTGTGTTCAATTTCTCCTAAAAAGAACTTCTTTACTGACTCTAACTCAATATTGAAGTATTGCGATTCCATACACTCCATGATCATATTTGGTGGTGGATTTAATAATCTATCACCAGATAACAGCCATATTATTGCTGGGAATGATTTTAGTGAAGATAAGAATTTCCCGGTTTTAGAAATTGTTCTGGTCCTAATTTTACATCCGGCTAGGATTGAACGTCTTTTTAACGTCACCTCCCAGGCCTGCAGCAGTTTTGGGAGAACTGAGTTGGTAGGATCCTCCATATATACCATGGTGAGATAATCTAATGTTTTCAGCTTATTCAACGTGTTAATAGATGGAATTGTAAAACCGTCACCTATCCAGATTACAATAGAATCACTAAGTGATTCTATTGTATATTCATAAGTTCGACTCCTATCTGGTAATGGTTTTACATAGACCGCCACACTGTCACCCACACTAATGGTTTTATACCCACCTATATCGACATAAATCTTCGGCCAATTAATAAGCGTTATTAATCTTTTATTCATATGGAACACCTATATTATATTTAGTGAATCCACTATTATCTTGAGCCCCCTGTATTTTGTCAATCATTGTGTTAACGATAACAAATATAGCAAACATGATCAATAAGATCGGTCTTGATACCTCCATCCTCTTTCCTCCATTTAATTAGTTTCAACGTTATAATATATCAGTAGAAATATGTTAAAGAAATAATATGTAATGGATATCCATTACATATTATTTCTTTAACATATTCAATATAACTAGCGAAGAGAAATTAGTCACCTATTATGCGACTACTATATATAATATAGAAAATCTCTCCTCACCGATTATATACTAGGGGATAACTTTTATATAGATTAATCCCTCAGTATTTTTTTCCGTAAACGTTATACGGAGAGTGAGCGAGTAGGTACTCAAAAAAGGTATGGTGGGCAGGGCAGGCTTTTTGCTTTGTATACCAAACCATTATGGCTATTATTATTATTATTATTCCGCGCGAAATCTTCTACCCGCTCATTTAAATAGAAAAAATGTATTTTTTATTTAAATATTAATATTACCATAATGAATTGATAAATCGACAGATTTATTAGCAATAGCCATCCCGACCAATCTATCAGCTAGTTCATTACCAACTACACCACTATGACCTTTTATTTTTTTTATTTGCATGAAATTTTTATGCTTTATAAAAAGATCATGAGCTTCCCTAATAACCTCAGAGTTTTTAACCCCGAAGTAGTTTTTCTTCTTCCATCCATATGCCCATCTAGTGATAGATTCTATCGAATAGCTAGAATCACTAAAGATAACTAATCTATCACCTTTATTAGATATGTTAATCCATATCTTAATAGCGAATAATATTGCTTTTAATTCCGCAATATTATTCGTGGCCATCTTATTGTATCCTCCGTACACCAAGATCGGTTCGAGGTTACCTCTCTCATATATTGCCAATCCTGAACCAGATGGTCCTGGGTTGGTAGGACTAGCCCCACCATCTGTGTATATTTCATATACAGCCATTCTTACCCTCCGGACATGATATTTTTAACATCTTCTACCTCCATATAATTTGGAAATTTTTCTTGAAACAATTCTATAGGGAATGTTCCTTCTATGGATATAAATCCAACCTTAGTTATAAAAACTTGAAGTTCCGGATTATCATCCTTTATAAATAGGTGTTTTCTAAAAGACCTACCATCCAATACACCTTTATTATAAAATAATTCAAACAGCATAGGCTGATCGCCTAATTTGCAGTTATTGAAAAATATATCTTTCGTCGTTATGTTATCAATATTCAGTATGGTTGAAACAAATACCGCTATATTACCATTAACATATATTTTACTAAATATAGCTATAGAGTAATTATCCTTATCGGTTGGTGTAACAAACAAATTTCCATCAATGTAACCTGATTTAATTACCTCAATTGAGCTTGTCGTATAATTACCGAAATGTACAAAATTTGGGGTACATACTGGATATGTGTCGCAGTCAAAGAACATGCCAAATTGACCATATTCAAATCTCCTTGGTCTGGTAATGGAATTTTTGGTAACATCACCCATCGTTGCGATCACATATGTATATAACGACCTAATCATATCAGGATATCTTCCGTTGACGATATTAACGAAAGTATCGATGCCCATATCTAGTATTGTCTTTGAGGGTACACTCTTCCACCATACATTACTTTTACCTCCCTTTGGAAAAATCATAATAATCAATTCATCGTCTAGATATATAAATCCGATGTTTAATTCCTCATTTAAATTATGTAGTGAGCTATAAAATCTTTTATATTCCCTCCCTTCGATAATTAATTTATTACAATACATTCCGATATATGGATTATCTAGTATATGACCTGTTTTGGTCGCAAGTTCATATGTGTTTCTAAATTCACGGCTGTAATTTCGTAATGGTCGACCTAAACAAACCAACGAGTCACGACTATCGAATATTAAATCATCCGCCATTATTACGGCGACATTTGGTCTAGTTGACTTTTCTAAATGTATACTTTTACGTGATATAAGCGAGTCTACATTAATTACATCGTATCGCGACCTTGGGTCAACTAGAAGTATATGATTATTAAGGTATACAATAACTTTACTAGTTGCTACTATACTGTCTATCGTAACTATTTTATTTTCCATATTTCTACGGTAAAATATAGTATCCTCGTTCGCATATATTAGTTCATTACTTACTTTCATTTACTATCTCCTGTTGTACATGAAATGGCAATATGTTATGAAAAGGTTCCTGACTCAGCACTTCCTCCAATCCACTAACATAACCAATATCGGCGATTTGATTCATACCTGTAGCATATTTGAATAGATTCACATCACCTTCAGGAACTATATAATAATTCCTCTCTCCTATATCTTCTATTTCTGATTTTTCCATAAACTTAAATCTACTACATTGTATACCATCTATATATAACTTCTCACATCTAAGTCTAATTGGTTTAGCATTTTTATTTTCAGAAATAAATAGTACGTTATTCAGATGTATTTCATGTGCTGAGATCTCGGATGAAATCACGTTTCCTGTTAATCTAATTATACCATTCGTACTAAGCAATGTAGATACATTAATATATGTTTCCGGATTATGACTCAAAATATTTACCACTACTGTAATATTACCAGTAGCTACAAGATAATTACAATTTATAATACTTGTTCGAATATTTCCAGATAATATAAATAATTGATATGGTACACTTAAAGGTAGATCCATATCTCCGTAGTATATATTATTCACCAAAACATTCTTAGGGTAGTTATCGATAGTATCGATTTTCCTGCTTAATATATATTTATATATTGCGTTTCCGTGTTGGGTACGGTCACCTAAGTTACCTAACATATACGTCAATCCACTCGGTTTTATCAACTCCGACAATAACAATGTTTTACCTAGAAGCATAACGCGATCGTCTAGAATTGTTATACACTTAACGGGATTTATTTCTAAAAGTTCAAACATGTTTCTAGCGAATGAGGGTATTCTAGGATCATTTAAGTCGTTAATACCTAACTCACTAAGATATACCGCTAGATATATTGGTATAGTCTCAAATTTTGTATACCTTACGCCATCTATTCTTAAATCATCAGTTTTGATAGTCACAACAGTATTCCCGGTTTCATCATGAATTATATTCTGGACTACTAACTCTTCTAAGTATTTACTACTTAAATTGACTTTGGGAGCTGTCATATTAACTATATAATTGTCATCGACGCTATTAGATATTGTAATAGAATCGAAAGAGACAAGATCAGTTAAAGTAGACTTATCTATTATAAACTTTCTATTATCAGGCTAATCTATTATAACCGGTCCAGGTGTTATTAACTTAACTGATTTTTTAATTGTATGCACTATACTCACCGTATCAGCATCTAAATATGGAGGTACATTCATCGATCCCGCCCTTATAACTATAATGTCTTTCATTTTTATTCCTTTAAAAAATTTATTCAATGTTATAATATGTTAACATAAAAATTATAGAGACTGACAAAAAAACGGTTAATGATGGGTTACCCATCATTAACCGAATCATTCTTTTTTTTCATAATACTATCATTATATTAGTACAATAAGTTTACATTATATACTCAATCAAATCTATGTTCTCCATCTCGCCTCTTAAGGTGCCAACATCCTTAGCTATATCTATTAGCTTATCGTACATCTTCTTATGGAGATTGTCTTTATTTTTAGTATTTAATCTAACTTGAAATAGAAATGTATCGGTATCTTGATTTTTTCTATTAGTTCTGGCTTTTACCTGTTTTAATGCACTATATGACGTTGGCCAATCTACCAGTATAGTTTTATCCGCCATAGTTAATCTAACAGCTTCTGATGCAGATTTATATGTAGTTAGTAAATCTGTATATTTTTCACCATTAGCGAAAAGATTTAAATCTTTACTAACTGAATATTGACTTTTACTATGCATGGATATTGGTCGCCTACCTATATCTTTAAGACGTCTTTCAAGTATCTCCGTAACCTCTATAAAATCTGAGAAGTATACAGCTTTTTTACGCCCATATTTGTACACTATATTTAGATCTATAGTATGTGCCACTTTTATCACTAACTCTTTCCTAAGTTTGGTAACTTCAAATAGACCTATTCCTCTAGCTTTACCCATCGGATCGTCGATAGAAGATCTGATAGACCTAAAGTTAGTTAAGTCCTCTTTATGAAGATATGGTTCGATGAAACTACCTTCAAATTTTCTTAACTCCCCACTAATTCCCTCGATATAACTCCTGTTACCACTACTTTTTATCTTATATAACTTCTCACGTGATTTGAAATAGTCATCAAACTTATCTTGTTTAATAACTCCTTTCTCGACAGCCTCTTTTCCGGCCCTATTAACAAGCTCTATTAACCTAAGCTTATTTGTAGCCTCTAAAGCCACTATCTCTTCGTATGCTATTTTTGTTTTCTCGGCTTTAATCGATCTTACGAAATCCATATCATATCTGGAATCATTAGGTACCGTCACATCTATATCTATAAGATGATTATCAGGTATAGCTCCCTCTGGATGTGATACTCTAATTCTTATAGATCTATACATATCAGCTAAAATTGTCTCTCTTACAGGCCCACTCCTACCAAATAGTATTTCAAATGACTCCTCTACTTCGCTGGAATAGAATCCTTTATATAAAAAAGCAAGCATAGTTTTTATCTCGTTACTCCCTCTTCTAATATCTGTACCTGATAATAGTAATACCATAAATGGATTTATCTTATTTACCAACTCAAATGCCGCCCTGGATCTATCATTATCATAATTAGCCAAATTATGGGACTCGTCCACTATAACAGATATTCTATTATATCGATTTTTAATATCTTTTAGATAATTAGCAGTAACCTTATGTATGGATTGATAATTGATTATTAGATATTTAGCCTTCGAGATACTCACATTTTTTGACGGATCTAGTCTTGCATTTATATATGGTTGTTTACTTTTAAACTCACATGTACCGCCAGCAATGTCGGCAATCCAGGCATTATCAAGAACCTCCGCCGGACAAATTATTATCGTGAAGTCACTTTTGAATAACAATGATAGATACAGCGCCATATACGTCTTGCCTGTACCAGGATCACCTGCAATTACTAAACCCCTATACATTGTCTCACCGAGGATCTTATCGACCGCCTCAAAAGCGGCATACTGATGTTTTAGTGGAGAGTGTTTAAGATATGTTTTTGGTATATTTACGTCCGCCTGGTGTGCTTTAATGAATCTTCTTTTTTCTAATACAATGGAAGCGTTTATGAGTTCTAATATACCTTTCATGTGGGTTATCGAATAATGATGCCCGCCATATTTTCTTAATGTATAACTCACCGCCTCTGTAATATAATGAACTGCCGTCTTCAAAAATATCTTAAATATACTAATCTTATCTCCAAAATTAATGAACAGAGCCGCGAACTTCTTTTCTCCGATTAACTCTACTAATATTACTTTAACTTGTAATACCTCATGGAATTTGATATCCGGCTTGATATTAATTATTTCAGCACCGCCATCACTTTCATCTACGGTATATATATCCTCGATGTATGTCATGCCAGTGCCCTTACTTCAATTATGCTATCTATCCAATCCTTCTTGACAACCTCCCTATTTCCATAATTGTCTATGAAAATAAAAAAAGTAGTCTTTGGGCCAATCTTTGTTATACCATCTACTCTAGAAGATATAGATCTATTACGATGATATATATCAGTAGGAAATGGAGATATATTATTACCACCCTTTATTATACCTATAAGTTCCACGTTAACTAAATGTTTAGGTAGAATATATCCATCTTTTAACACCACGTGGTAATTTTTAAAAATGTCAAACATCTTGACCTCCCCATATTATAAAATATTATTATTCACTATATATACTTTTATATCTACATATATAATGAATAAATTATTACTCGACATAAAGTACATAAATCTCATTATGCTCGTGTGATTGTTATAGTAACAACCGTCTTCCATTTGTTTATTGACTTTGCCTCAGATATAACTATATGATATTGTCTCATATCATATATAGTTTCCTCTATCTTTTTAGCGAAATCACATATATCGCTAATATCACCATAAATTTCAAAAGCAGAAACCAGCTCCCCTATATCTGATATAGACATACCTTCAGAGGTAATAATGTTCATTAATATTGTAATCAAATGTATCGATTTTTTAAGAAAATGATCTATTGTATTATCAATGACCTGATCACCATATATCATAGCATGGTCTACAATAAGAGCTATTTTTTGTATACCTGTATTTTCGGAGAACAACATAATTAATACCCCAACTTAGTTACGTAAAGAATGTGAGTATCTAATGGAGCGCTCCCTAGAACATTTGATATATGAGTACTCGCCCAATCATGGTTAATAGCGGATACCATATCGTCTCTTAGAAAACATATGAACTCTAACACTATATCTATCTCGTTTGGGTTCAGACCATTAAACAAAGCGTTAACATTCACTGGTAACAAATCGGATACAATGTTATTAATTACATCTACTGTTATACCTCCAGACATCCCTCCTGCGATCAACTCGTCAGCTATCGTGACAAGTATATTATATACTTGTCTTTTATCTGTAAAAGACATGTCCTCTATTACTGAGAGAGATCTTAATATAGTTGGAATTATTGAATCGGAGTGACGTAACCAACTCCTCGGTTTACGTAAAACTAGTACCTCATTAATCATATGTTGGTTAACCTGTACATACGAAGATCATCTCTGTATTGGTTGTAGCTGCTAAGCAGTAACCACTACTAGGTAAATTATTTGCTAACTGATTCATAAAATCCCCATTAGATGTTTGTCGCATCTCCATGATAAAATGATTCATGAAATCATTATCTAACATATCTGAGACGGGAGATATTACCCTCACGTATGCATCTGTATCCAACGAATCTATATATCCGTATATTTCAACTATATCCATAGTATTGATTGTTTCTCTTACGAATATTCTTGTAATAGCTGGTATATAATTGGTCAATCGACCACCTAATCTTGACTTCAATATACGTAGTATTTTACGTAATACATATGGAAACTCTATAGACACATTATATTTATACGTATTGTCATTTGCTTTCATTGCTATCCTCGTGGTGTATTGTTATTTTGAAAATTTTATGTCTCGTTCCACCGGTTACTGTGACTAAATGAATACTCCTAATATCGGAGTATCTATTCTTAAACGACATCTCAATGTCGTCAAGAATTTGTTTAATGGTATCTTCTTTAAGATCCTGAGACAATGGAGCCTTCATCATCACATCAAACGCGTGTTTTCTTCCGTAAAGGAGGAAGGCGTGTAATACGGAAAATATTATAGAAACATATGCCTCTGTATCATCTCTTAGCTCCGATATTGCTTTTGCCGAAATATAAATATTTGGTATGAATGTCACTCTATTAACAGTCGCCATCTATTGTACCTCAATAATGAATGATGATCTACCATTATATGTCGCGCCTTTAACACCCTTTGGTGTACTAAATGTAAGCGTTTCTTTCCTTAAACGAGCCTCTTTTTGTAAGAAATCTGCCACCACAATAGCATGCTTCGGTAATTCACCACTATTACTACTGATATCAAATATTGAATTTACATAGAAATGTCTCACCAACTCAGCGGCGTCATTCCTTGTAAATTCAATACCTTTTGTTCTACGCAATAGCATCATAGTATTGATTAAAACTTCGTCAATTGGTAATGTGTATAACGTCGTCATCTAAACCGTCCTCCCTTCTTCTATGTAACTCTTCTTGTCTATATGATAAAATATCCATATATCTGATTTTATATACATTGGTTATATTTATAGACATATCTACTATACCGCTATATAGTATCTTCGTCACAGATATGTCATATGTGGAATCTTCAATAATAGGTATCTTGAGTTTACCGACAAAGTCATCTAGACTATTTATTACTACCGAATAGTCGTTGGTATTAAATAGTATTTTAAAAAAGTCGATTTCAGATTCAATGTTCCGTAACGCTTCTGGTAAAACTTGATTACCATTGTCGCATAATATATTATTAAAGAATATAGCACGATCATCAGAGATAAACATACTTTTAATTGTCAGATACATCTCTATAAGACCCAATATCTTATAAGAAATAGGTGGGTATGTGGACAAATTCCTCATATCTATCCGCCGACCATGAATGTCACATGGAATAGCGCCATTATTTAATAGCCCGTCGATCCCATTACGGATTAATAACTTCAGTAAATTATGAGTCTCTGATGGAAACTTTAGCATATTATTCCCTAATAATATGTACTCTAATATATTCTTCATGGAACCAGATCTATATAACCCTATGGATTCTTCTTTTAGCGCTACATATCCGGCGGCCTGTATTCTAGCATTTAGTGTGTCCAAACTTGAGATACCTCCCAACAGTCTTACATCCAATTTCAATCTAACTCCCTTAACTTTTTTCTATTATATGCTTATCAATAAAACCGAAGCATACACTAAAAAAAACAAGAAGCCAGATACGGCTTCTTGTTCGATATATTAAAATCTACCTGGCAGTACTGGCATATCGTCAAATGCTTCTTCTAAGCCAGCCGAGATAATATCAGTAGATCCTTTAGATACCACATCCCCTAACGATAGTCTTGTCATCAACTCTTTTACCTTCGATTCTACGGCTTTCGATGACGTGGCTAATACTAATGCATTCTCAATAGACGGAGCAGAACCCATTGTCGAAACAAATAGATTTGTCACTATTCCTTTTGTTACTGCTGTCAGTGGCTCAGTATCGTTTAAGATTATGATTGCAGTGTCATATAGATCACTACCATTTTTAACCAAATCGGCAAGATTGTTACCAAGGAAAGTTACACCGGTCACTTTCTTTAATGTATTATCGGTACCTTTTCCGTAAAAGGTAGGATTGATCAGTTCCATAATATCTGAGTCATCAGGTTTCACACCTTTACTGGTTACGATTTTATGAAGAGTAGTAATGAAGTCACATATAATATTATTCGTCCGATTATATACACCAACATTTTCACCAGTGTCTTCACCGACATCTATAAGACGTAGTGGTACTAGGACATCATATTTTTTCGTAATATCCATAATTTCTTTTAGCGCCATAGCTGCGTTAAGTCTCTTTTGTTTGTCTGCCAACGAGTCGACTGTTAGCAACATAACCACCTTTCGTTTACTATCAAGCGCTTTCTGTAGGAGTGCTGGTAACGCAGATGATGTAGTTCCTCCGCTAAGTGCACCTGTTAATATTACGATGTCGCTTCCGGGCTCGCCTGGAAAATCTATTTTATCCAAGGCAGCGTCGATATGTGGTCTTACCATATCTTTAACCCCAGCGCTACCAGAGAGTGGAATCCCTGTATTTTTGTCGGCGACGTGTAGAAAAGAGAATCCTGTAGATAATACATCATCGGGCGCATCCGCATATTCTGGTGCCGTTTCAATAGCCATAATTGATACCATATCTCTTTCCTTAACTGGGATAAAGAATCGATTCCCTTCGCTTTCCCTAAATAGTTTATCATAGATCCCGTGACCTGATGCACCAGCTGTCGCTATTGTTAAGCTTATTTTTCTCATATTCGTTCCCTCTTTTCTAAAGTGATTTATTTTTGGTTTTAACCATTATTATAATATGTCTATGGTTATTATTTAATTGCCTATCTGCGGTATAACCTCTATATTAGCCAATAAGATATTACCAACAATCTTCAATTCAATTATAGAAAATATACAATCGATATTATAGCTGTAAGTAAATCGCTTAAATTCATCCAATATTCCACATAAACGGTTGTTTATATTCGTACTCGTAGATATGACTGTATTTTCCCACTCTTCATCCGCAGGTGATGAAGTTAAATCGTAGTCGCCTCTATACATATTATAGAGATCTGAGTATATTGTATAATCGTCCCCGTTTATATATAGTTCTATCGCAATACCAATTGCCTCGTATAATGATATCGTGATACCATATGGCCACACCCCACCTTTCTTGATAGTTCTATCCCTAGAAATAGAAAGTGTCCCTACGATATCTTTTATTACATTAACCTCCTCTCTAGTAAGATTTATCACTAGAAACTTACTCGTACTCATTGTTACAGATTCCCATAATGTTTAGAATGATCTTCATAATCGGCATCTTTTTTTTCATATTACTCCTTTACATAAAATAGAACTAATTGATTATTAATTAAGCTTGCGGCCTCAAGATAAATAGTACCCTCAATCAACTCCTGTTTGCTAAACTTGTCAATAATCTGCGGGATTATTATTTCTAGTATATCAATATATAGACTATAAACTTCATTTGACCTGATAAAGTTTGATAAACCGGCCGAACTAAACGACTCATATTCGAGACCATCTACTATATCTTGGATGTTATTATCAAGAATATGTGTGGCGTAGTCATTATTACTACCATTAATTAGTTGATAATATTGTGAGGTAACATTAAGTAATAAGCTACTCATAGCTATGGCGTTATAAATAAATTCGGTATAATTTGTTTCAGTTAGATATCTATTTATACCAGTCATTACATCAATACCACCTTGCGTAATATGTACGTGTATGGTAATGTTGTTATCCATTTCCGCTATATGCTGATTTATATCGTCAACACATATCAACACGAACCTATTTACTAGCGTTATATTATTACTATCAATCATACGTCTATATATATTGGATTCGGTAGATATAATATCCGCATACTCTAAATATATATCGTTTAAATATGGAACCACCTCATCTAGATGGTATTGTATCGTAAGATCATCAATATTTTTACGGCGAATACCAGATCCGTAATCTAACATATTATGTTCTAATATTGATAATACCTCGCCGTAGAATGTATATATATCACCTACGACATTAAAGTATATTGCTATCAATTTCTCAATACTCATTATATTAGTGATACCTAATATATCGAATTCTCTCTTTATTTTATGTATTGCCTCAATCTGAACAGATAATAATGTTATCTTAATCGTCTTCATGTCAACATCCTTTCGCTATTTACGTATGTAGTTATATTCAGTTATATAATATATAGATAAAAAAATATAGAGAGACCAGAGTCTCTCTATATTAATGTGTGCATTATTGCTGTTACCTGGACATCATCTAAACTATTCTGATCTATGGAAAATACTACCTCAATTTCAGCGTTCCTCATTGAATCAGCCACCTCGTCGAATTGACAATTTATTATTATTGGGACAGCATTATCTATCATTATCATTGACTTATCGTCAGACCTTTTTTCCATCCTACGTACCCTACTTTTGGTCCTAAAAATAGGCTGTTCCCAATCCCTACCAAATGGTGCATATTTAGAGATCAAATCTCTCAATTTATATGTTATCTCTTTAGGTTCTATATCTATTATAGATAATCTGTAAGTCGGTAATGTCATCTCGTCGGTGATAGTAGATAGTTTAGATAACAACTCCCTTAATATATTTACATTATCCACCTCCGGGTCTTCATCAATCTTAATACTACACCCGAAAGCGGCGGAGTGCCCTGCTGGACGCTTAACGAATATTTTGCGATTATGAATATAGGCAATATCCATAGCGGTTTTAAAGTCATAACCTTTTATAATTGCTCTTGCGCTACCACCATATATCTCTAAATCTCTATCGTAGGTAAGTACAAGACAAGGTAAATTATACTTATTACCTATACTTGACGCGACTATACCGGCCACCCCAGAATATCTCCTATTTATAACTATGATAATTGGAGAGTTTGGTCGGATAGGATATCTCTCTAAGTATTCATTAGCCTCGATGATAGCCTCTCCTTGAGACCGCTTTCTTGAGGTATTTACAGCATCTAATAGTCCATATGCTACTATAGAGTCTTGTAGATTCTTAGCGGTTATCCAGTTATATGCGAAGTCAGGAGTAGTTGTCATTCGACTAGCGCAATTGATCAACGGACCGACTGTCCATCCGATAAATTTCTCATTAATATCTATGCGCCATCTATTATTTACCTTATCGGCTATAGACTTATATAATAACGAATCCTTCGCTTTATCTATCCCCTCCAGATAGTACTTTCTATTAGTAATACAATTTAGCGGCACAACGTCAACTATTGTTGTTATAGCTACCAGTAATTTAATGTAATCTACAGAGTCTATTTTAGAAATAGGGGCTTCGTTTATGAACTTGAATAATATAGTATAAAGAACCGCACAACCACTAATAGGATCTTTCTCTATATTATCTTTTCTTTCCGGATTGATAAATGCATCAACTACCTCATGTACTTTTGACTTTATATGGTGATGGTCGGTAACTATTATCTTAATATCGGGGTATCTCTCCTTTATCTTTTCAAACGTAGATCTATTATCGGAGCCGTGGTCAGACGTTATTATTAAGGAGATATTCGCCCTATCAATTTCTTTATATATAGCAGGTAGTAAATCGTCAGTCACCCCACGTCTATTCATTCTATTATTGAATATAACTCTAAAATTGCTGCTATCATAACCTAATATATCCACGAATACTACATTACCTAAAGCGGCGGCACTAGTACCATCTGCATCGAAATCGGATATTAATAGTATGGGGTCCTTATGTTCTATAGTATCCTCTATTATCCTAGTGGCCTTATCTATATCCATAAAATTTGGAATACTTTTGTAATTTATCTCTTTCCCGATAAATGATTTTAGTTCATCTCCACCGTGAATTGACATACTATTCAGCCATATATCAACTATCTCTTCTTCATTTCTCATAATCTATCCTTTTAATAATCACTTAATAGTCGAGGAAAAAGAAAAAGGTAGTTGGGTATCTTACTTGTTTTTAATTTTTCCGAATCATGATATCTCTAGTAATTCCTATAGATATGGAAGAAAATAGTTTATAAAAGGTTAGGTCGATCGACCTAACCTTTTATAAGTGGTATTATAACTTCAATTATTATAAATCCAACCATCGGTAAACCTATAGCAAATATACTAGCTATAGTTACAGCTTTAGTTTTTATATTTGACAAATCTATTAATACATCTTTCTCAAATCCCAAAAATGACTCAGATACATTTTTAAATTTATCAATATATAAATTTGTCTCTAGTTTCAAAGATAGAAGGGAGCTGTTGACGTTATTGATAAGGTTATTACTATCGCTAAGCTCTTTAGTTAGATCTTTTATCTCTTTCTCAATAGCTTCTATCCTGGAATATAACCTCAGTTCTTCTTTATCTGTCATCTATATCTCCTTTTTAATATATTGATCTCCGTTAACCATTATCCCGACATACAGAGTCCCACCGGTAATGTCCGTGGTTGCGTATTCTTCGTATATGTATTTATTGCCGTTGTCGTCATGAAAATAACATTGTCTATCTTCTATTAAACATATCGACGCCGCACTACTCATAGAACTAGCAAACCGTGGATTATTTTTCAAAAAAATAGCCATACTAGGTGAATGCGTTACTATCTCCGTATCATTCCTTGTCCATATAGAAAAATTCCTAATATTTAGTAACAATGTTGAGTTAATCCTCTTGATCTCCTGCGCTTCAGAACACTTATCCATTACGTGTATCAATAACTCCTTACGATGCGGTGGATTGAAACGTAAACCATTCCCCATGGCATGCATTTTAGCCATTAGGTATAGTTCACTATTCCATACTCCATCTACCCAATCGTAAAATGGTCTGAATATAGACTTAACTATTTCAATCGATCCCTTGAAAATGCCCTTTTTTTGCTCCTCCGTTAATACCTGCTCATCAGCAGATTTTAACATTTTATTATCGGTCATACTTTGTCCCTTTTATTTTTTTAACTAATTCAGTAAAAAAGAAAAGTTATTCTCAATTGACTTCAGGAAATGATGGACTAGTCCATCATTTCCTTAACGAACACACTATGTCTGGTAACATTAACATACACTTTGATTAATCAAAGCTTTAACAGCAACCTCCCAGACTACACTATCGATACCTATTGTCCCCTTAGGGACAGTAATTTCATGAATATAACCATCCCCTGATTTTCCTATATGGTAACATAGAGTGACATCGGGACCGTTATCGAACACAGCATAACAGTATAGCCATTCTGGTGCGTTTTTATCATAGTCGTGAATCTTATATCTAACTATTTGTGAATTTATATTATTTTCTATAAACCCCATTGTCAACAAGTCAAGCCTATTTAGAGCATTTGTAATATAGCGTTTATGTGATTCGTCGCGGTCAAATGAGAAAGAAAGGTTTTGAATTAACAAATCCTGACCTCTGAAACCTGAAAATTCTAATCTCCATTCACACCCTTCATGTATTAAACGAGATCGTATATATGATTCGTTTTCGGACCCAGCTATTACTATACGAATACATTTCCCTTTTATCTCCAGTTTTGCAGGATGGGTTCTTTTATGTCCGGCAATTAAAATCTCTCTACTTTTATTAGAAATGTCTATACTCACGTAACCATCGTGTATCACCTCAATAGCAGAAAAATTCCTCTTAGGTAGATACGATTTTTTATACGTATACTTTGACGTTCCCGACTTATCATGTTGTATTACGATAGGTACAGTTCCGTTTGTCGTATCGATATCGTCTACGCATGGTTGAATCTTGTTGAATCCAGAAGACTCTATCGAAACATAATTTTGTAAAGAAACTATCACCATAGGTGGGGTGGTGATAGTTTCCCCCTTTCTAAACATCTTTAAAAATCCTAAGGATGCATCTAATTCATAAAAGAAATTAGATTCACTCTCATCCGCAGTAAATTTATATATAACATTCTTTATATTGGAATATAATACGCTTATATAATCTTTACTGGTAATTATAGTAACTGGAAGATCGTCGAAATACCCCATATTCTTACTACCACTTTGTAGACTCTTCTCCTTTATCGAAATAATATAACATTCTCTAGAATTATATATTTTTGTATATGTCCCGTCTTTATCAATATGAATACAATTTGTATTTGTAGGAGTTTCAATTCCTAAGACAGCATGATATAATTCCGATGCTTGTCGATGTTTATTACCCTTGTATACCTTTTTCATTTCCTAAATCCTTTCGGTTGTTTTAAGAGAGACCAACTCTATTTAAAGTAATAACATAAAGCTATTCCGTAATTATAATATATCAGTATTTTTTTTAAAAAAACCTATTCTATGAA
>DZCE01000170.1 GCA_022736375.1 Arcobacter nitrofigilis
TGCCGGCTATAGATAAAACAAATGACACCTATGTCAAAATGCAACTTCAAGATCTCTATCCAAATACTATCATTGAATTGTGTGATGCTAAACCTCTGTTAAAAAAAGGTGGGGGTTCAACTGCATTAGTTGGGAACTGTAAACCACCACGCCCTAAATGACGAAACTTTCTAACTTGCACATAGGCTTCAAAATGATTTTTTGATTATTATGTATATTTAATTATAATTATACTTATGTATATTTTTAATGCAATAACTAACGAAATAAATACAAATAAATACAAAAATATAATTTTATTAATAATTAAGCCATCTTAGTCTAAAATTATACAAAACTATATTTATGGAATACCTATGTCCAAAGGCAAACAGGTTAAACCCCTACCTACACCAGAACTCAATCAAGCTCTTTCTCTTTATCTCATAGGTAAAGTGGTTAAAGCCAGACGCACACAGCAAGGACTAGATACAAAAACAGCTGCCATGCTTTGTGATGTATCCGTTGTGACACTGAGTAAAATTGAAAACGCTGCTAAAGGTGTACGTATGGACTCTATACTCAAAGTAATGACTGCTCTGGGTATCAAGATGGGCATAGAATCGTGGGAGGTATAGCATGAACAAACTCCAAGTAAGATTAAATGATGTACCTATAGGCACCATCAGCATTGAAGGCAAGGATGAAGTCTATAAGTTTAAATATATTGAGGAGTGGGAACAATCAGGGTATGAGATATCCCCTCACCTTACCTTTGGCAAAACTATTGCTTCAGGAGTCGTCAAGAGATTTTTAGAAAATCTGCTTCCTGAAGGTAAAGGGCTTGACGACTTAACCACATTTACGCATATCTCTAAAAATAATATCTTTGGACTCATACAGGCTATGGGCTTTGAGACCTCTGGTGCATTAAGTTTTGGTAATATTGATCAAAATATCGCTCCCCTATTCCGTCCGATCACAAAAGAAGAACTCACGCAACGTATCGATGAAATTGAAAGTAAAAGTATCATTATCTGGGATAAAAAACAGAGGCTCAGCCTTGCCGGAGTTCAAGAAAAACTGCCTGTACTGATTAAAGGTACAGAAATGGGGTTGGCAGATGGAGGTCTTAGCTCTACACACATTTTAAAATTTCAAACCAAAAGAAATGAAAACATCGTGATCAATGAATACTTCTGTATGTCTCTAGCAAAAGAAGCTGGATTAATGGTTGCGTCAGTTAGCTTGCAAAAGTATGGAGAGCATCCTGTACTCATAGTAGAGCGTTTTGACAGAGTCGTTCACAACGATACAATAAAAAGGCTGCATATCATAGATGGCTGCCAAATGTTAGACCTTCCCTCTTCATATAAATATGAACGAAACTTTGGTTCAGGTCGTGATGTTGCAAAAATAAGAGAAGGTGCAAGTTTTACCAAGCTGTTTGAAACAGCAAGCCTATGTAAAGTACCGGCAAGTGCAAAATTGCAAATTCTTGACTGGGCAATCTATACTCTTATCATAGGCAATGCCGATGCGCATGGTAAGAATATTTCCTTTTTTGTAAATCACTCAGGTATTACTGTGGCTCCCTACTACGATATGCTCTCCATCATCATGCACGAAAGTGTCGATCATGAACTTGCTATGGCATATGGGGATGAATTTAATGCAGATCAAATACTTGGATACCCTCTAAGGGAATTTGCAGAACAGACAGGACTGAATCCAAAACTTGTCTCTACACGAATACAAACAGTATGTAAAAAGGTGAAAAAAACTTTGGATACTCACACTATTGATATGACTCTTTTCACTCGAGAGGAAAAAGATTTTACGCATAAGCTTCATCTACTTATTTTCAGAAGGATAGATACCTTGCTGCTTTCTGCGGATGAAATGCTAAAGGTGAGCTACGAATAATGCTATTGCATTTTGT
>DZCE01000171.1 GCA_022736375.1 Arcobacter nitrofigilis
GCGTGGTTACTATATACAGTTTTTAAAACAAGAAATTAATGATTTCCAGAATGACATTAAGGCATTTGATAGCACTAAGTAATTGAACTAAAAAATAATTGTATATTCAAAATACATATTATTATATAGAATTATTTGCTATAATCATTATATTGGATATTGTGAATAAATCTTTTTATAATAGTTCAATTATCAAAATCTTTAAAGGAAAAAAATGAAAAAGTTATCTTATGCTGTTATGGTATTTTTGATGTCCGAAGCTTTGAATGCAGATATCCCCTCTATGAATTACAAATGTTTTGGAAATATAGATATGCATGCCGATGAAGGTGGTCCTGTTTATATAAATGGCAAAGAAGCAAAACTGAAAAAAATTAACGACAATTACTTTGATGCATCTGGCTCAGGAGTTGTTCTTTCGGTTGGCATCAATCCAGATGGCACTACTTCTGTCATGTATACTGGCAAACATGGAGCAAACGGTGTTTGCCAAGAGATTAAATACGATTTTAGTTCTTCGGATAAAAACATAGGTTCATCTCGTTCCACAAGTGCTATTTCGTTTGATAAAATGGCTACACATTGCCGTGGAGAGGCTGCTGGTATGTATAATACAAAACCGATGTATATACACACCAGTAAACCGATGAGTACAAAGCATGGATATATAATAAAGGGTTATGGTGACCTAGGTATCCAAGGCAACAAATCATTCCAATGCATTTTTAACAATAATGGCAATTTCGTTCGCTGGGAATCTCTTGTGGATGAAGGTAGATTATAAAAATATAAGTATGATCATTTATAAATTTGATTAAGTAATATTTTTGCTACTCAAAGGAGAAGATAATGAAGCTGTTAGATATTAATTTGATTAAAATTGTTATAGTGCTTACCCTTGGTGATTTTTTTGTGGTGGCACACGCATTGCCAGTGTCATTGTCCGATACGCATTGGTGCCTCCACTCAATCCAATCAATGGACGATGCGATAGGTGTAATAATACCAAATGATTCTTCGCGTTACACAATGGAGTTAAAACGAGATGGAAGCGTTACCATGAAGTTGAACTGCAATAATGCAAATGGCACATGGAGGACAATGCCAAGTAGCGATGGAGTAAGCGGTCAATTTGAGCTTGGATCATTAATGATGACAAAAATGATGTGCTCTCCGCCGAGTTTAGATATAAAAATTGCTAAAGATGCTCAGTATATACGCTCATATTTAGTAAAAGACGGAAATCTTTATCTGAGTCTAATGGCTGATGGCGGTATATATGTTTGGATGCCTGTCCGATAGATAATAAACAAAAACCAAACACTAAATTTTTCTGAACATATATGCTCCTATGGGGTCAATATAAGTTAAGTGAAAAGTAGCTCACAATTTTTAGCAACTAAATATGGTGATATGTATATTATGCTATTACTGAAAAAGAGCTATACAAGATTGCAATAAAGATAATTATGGATAGATAGTTCAAATTAAAGGAAATAGCATGGAGTTTCTCGCTTTATTATTTATAGGAAAACCTCAAAATATATTAATAGTAAGTGTCTTTTTTATGGTTTTGAATTTAGTATTTCAATTTATGGAAAATAAAAGTAAGCATCATTATGGCGCACTACTTATTGTATCTTTGAGTTGGGCTACTTATGCTGCATGGGAGTGGACAATCAAGATTAAAACACCAGAAGCAAACATAAGAGTGGATTTACTTATTATATGGCCAATACTGGCAATTATTTTAGCGTGGGCTTTGTATCGGACTATTAGTTTATTTATTAAACATCATAGATAGATGACATTATTAAAATATCATTTTGTAAATCCACCCTACAATTATATCACCATCTCAACAGATTCATGGTCTTGAAATGCTTTGAATATCGCATCTC
>DZCE01000172.1 GCA_022736375.1 Arcobacter nitrofigilis
GGTGTGCCCAGTCTAAAAAGCTCTTTTACCCCTAAATCCCCTAAAGGGGACTTTTCCAAACTGCTGATTTTTAGCGTTCTCCCTTTAGGGATAGGGGTAAAAACGATAAAAATCAGCAGTTTGGAGGCTTTTTAGACTGGACTCATAGATGTTTATCATATTTTGGACATCTAATTAAACGAGAGCATCCTGATGCTGGGACTACTAATTACAGTTATGATATGGCTGGTAATCTTATTAATATGGCAAGTCAAAATTTAATTAATAATTCTCAAGCAATTAATTATGTATATGATTATAATCGACTTACTCAAATATCTTATCCTGACCCTATTGATAATGTATATTATGCATATGGAGAGCAGTTTTATCGTGAAAGTGATTTTGGTACTGTAATTGACAACAATGCAGGACGATTAATTGGAACTCAGGATGCTACCAGTGTTCAGAGTTTTGAATATGGAAATATGGGAGAAGTGATTAAAAACTCGCGTTCATTTTGGATGCCTGGTAATGACCAAGTAACCTATACATTCAATATGGAATGGACTTACGACAGTTGGGGAAGAGTGATGGAAATTATATACCCCGATGAAGATCAAGTAAGATATACTTATAACAATGGAGGGCTCTTACAATCAATGAGTTCAAATAAAAATGGTATAACCTACCCAATAATTGACCAGATAAAGTACAATATGTATGGCAAGCGAACTTATATCGAATATGGCAATGGAAGTAAAACTCATTATACATACAATGACTTTAATCAAAATTTAGTATCTTTGATATCTTATAATTCATCTAGTAAAACCATGCAAGAATTAAACTATACATACGACGATGTGAATAATATTACTAAGGTTATTAATAGTTCTACTGGAGCTAATAGTTTGGGGGGTGAATATACTTATAATTATTCTTATGACGATATTTACCGACTGACAGGTGCTACAGGGACTTTTGGCACCACATATAATTACGATTTAGATATGAGCTATAGTAAATCAGGTAATATAATTTCAAAGGATCTATCAGCTAATAAACTAATAAATGGCTCATTACAGTCAATAACATATTCAAATACATACACTTATAACACCAATCAACCTCATACCATTGCCTCAGTAGAGGATTACGATTTTGTCTGGGATGCCAATGGAAATATGACCATGAGAAGTAATAATAATACGCAGCAATTTAGAAAACTCTGCTGGGACGAAGAAAATAGGCTTTCTGCAGTTGCAGATATCTATAGAGAAACGCCACAAACTTTAAGTAATTACCTTTATGATGCAGGAGGAGAACGAACCTGGAAAATGAGTGGAAATGTGAGTGTAATAAGCCAGAATGGACAGAATGCTATTAATAGTGTTGCATATAATGATGTTACCCTATATAGCAGTGCCTATATGGTTGCCAATATGAATGAAGTAACCAAACATTATTACATCGAAGGAGAACGAGTTAGCAGTCGACTAGAAGGTGGGTTCGCAGGCATGATAAATAGCCAAATTGATGATGTTCCTTTAAGCAGAATTAATGGGGAAAATGAGAATATATCTATACTTGAGCTGTATAATCTAACCCAATCCAGTGGTTGTGTTTTGAATGATATTGTTGCAACTATACCAACGAGTCTATACGCTATGGACGATCTTTTAGGAACTGATAACCTCGAAGACAACCAATACTTTTACCACTCCGACCACCTTGGAAGTAGTGCTTGGGTAACCGATGCCAGTGGCAATGCCATTCAGCATTTGCAATATTTACCCTTTGGAGAAGACTTCGTTAGCCAACAAAGCACATCATTTGCATCGAGATATACATTCTCAGCAAAGGAGAAAGATAGTGAAACTGGCTACTCGTACTTTGGCGCAAGGTATTATGATT
>DZCE01000173.1 GCA_022736375.1 Arcobacter nitrofigilis
GCTGATAAGCATTTAGAGAGCGAAGATATCTTCAGACAAGTGGCGAAAAACACAGGAGTGTTTAGAAGAAATTGGGCAAGACAGTTTATAGAGCCACTATTTGTTGAAACGCTACAAGTCAGCTGGATAGCCTTCAAGAAACGAAAATTAATGTATGACTATTACAAAAGGGAAAACAATGCGTAAGCGTAATTGTCTTTATTGTGGAGAGCCAATCACAAAAAAGAGAGCAGGAACAAGATTCTGTTCAAGAAACTGTAACAATAAGTTTTATTGGGCAGAGAAAGTGAAACCAAAAATAATCACAGCTAACTGCCCTGCTTGTGGGACTAAATTTATTGTTGCTCGAGGCAAAAGATATTGCTCTGCAGAATGTAGAATACAGAATTTTACAAATAAGATAAAGGCGGATGTCATTGCGGTCAATAGTAAGTTTGTGCAACTGAGCAACTTCAAAGCTATTGAAGCTACAGATACTGATACCAAGGATTTTATCTTTAGGGACTTGTTTGAGCAATTTTACAAAGCTAATGGATTGAAAAATATTATGTTGAAACGAGGGATTAATCCAAGACAACAAAAAACTGAGAGAAGAACGATTCGAGGTACTTTCAGACTCAAGGTAAGCATAGTAAATGCCAGTGAATTACTTGAGCTGTATAACATTCTAATCGAGGAATTTAAAGAGAAGCCAAGTATGCCAAAAAAAGCTTTGATTGAAGATGTAGGTAAGCTGATTGGAAAAATCAGAAAAATAGGAGCAGGAGAAGCAAGTGAATGATTTTGCAATGTGTGAAATGAAAAGTATGAAAATATTAAACTTATACTCAGGCATTGGTGGCAATCGTAAACTTTGGAGTAATGAGCATACAATAACAGCAGTCGAATACAGTCAAGATATAGCAGAGGTGTATCAAGATTTGTATCCAAACGATACCGTAATAGTTGGAGATGCTCACGAATATCTCTTGAACAATTATAAAAATTTTGATTTTATTTGGGCGAGTCCACCTTGTCCTACACATAGTGACATTAGGAGATGTGGAGTCCACGCAGGACAATATGAAGCGTTGTACCCTGAAATGGCATTATATCAAGAGATTATTTTGTTGCAACATTTTGCACCAAAGAATACAAAATGGGCAATAGAAAATGTAAAACCTTACTATGAGTATTTGATAAAACCTACAAGCATTTTGCATAGACATCCATTTTGGAGCAACTTTAAAATCCCAATTTATGAAGTAAAAGATGACAGGATTCATAATAACATAAATGGGTCATCGGAGATATACGGTGTAAATCTAAACAAGTATAATATTAGTAACAAAAGAAAGATTCTACGAAATATGGTAAATCCTGAAGTAGGTAAATACATTCTTGACAGAGCTTTAGAAAAACCATTATTAATACAAAATAGCTTATTTGAAGCAAAACAAGGAGATTAAAATGAGAACAATATACAGGAATAATATTCCAAGCAATATAGACATATTTGGAAGTAGAAGAATGGATGATGAACCTGCTAACAAATATAAAGGTTGTAGGTTCTTAGTGCTTGTATATGCACACTATTGCAGAGGTGACCCTGACGATGAATATCTTGCAATGTTTGATGGTATTGATACTTTTACAGAGTTGGATTATGACTTAGAAAAAATAGAGTTAAGAAGCAAATATCCACCTTTTGTAGGTCAAGAAAAATTTCAAAAAGGATATTAAGATGTATGAATTTAAAAACAAAGGTTATGAAACTCTGTTGGAGGCAGTAGATGTTTCATATTGTGACAACAATATCTTTGACTACAGAGATACGCTAGAGCTTTGGAGTTCTAGACTAAGTCGTAAAGATTTAGAGCTAATGTCAGAAGATGACTATTATGATT
>DZCE01000174.1 GCA_022736375.1 Arcobacter nitrofigilis
GATGTATTTAAAAAAGCTGTAAACGATGTGGCAGAAACAATTAGTAAAGTAATTGAAGAAGAGAGTGAAGTATTTGGTGCTATGGCAAATGGAGATTTAACAAAACGAATCACTTCAAATATCTGGATTGGAGACCTTGCAGTAGTAAAAAGTTCAGCTAATGAGATGGGTGAAAAACTTCAAAATATTGTTATCGAGGTACAAAACTCAGCAGATCAAATCGCAAGTGCAAGTGAACAAGTGAGTGCAACGGCACAAAGTCTTTCAAATGGTGCGATGATAATGGCTGGAAATCTTGAAGAGACAACAAGCGCAATAGAGGAGATGACAGGAAGTATTAATCAAAATGCTTCAAATGCAAAATCAACAGATGAGATGGCTACAAATGCAAGTCAAATGGCAGAAGAGGGTGGAAAAGCAGTTAATCAAACAGTGGATGCTATGAAAGATATTGCAGGGAAAATTAGTATTATAGAAGATATCGCATACCAAACAAATCTTTTAGCACTTAATGCAGCTATCGAAGCAGCAAGAGCTGGGGAACATGGAAAAGGGTTTGCTGTTGTTGCAAGTGAAGTGAGAAAACTAGCAGAACGAAGTCAAATTGCAGCACAAGAGATTAGTAAAATCACAGGTGATAGTGTAAAAATAAGTGAAAAAGCTGGTGAACTTCTCAAAGAGATGGTACCTCAAATTAAACAAACAGCAGAGCTTATCCAAGAGATAGCAGCAGCAAGTGGAGAGCAAGATAATGGGATAGGGCAAATCAACAACTCTATGACACAACTTGACCAAGTGACACAACAAAATGCAAGTGGAAGTGAAGAGTTAGCAAGTGCAAGTGAAGAGATGTCAGCACAAGCAGAACAACTCAAATCAATGATGTCCTTTTTTAAAGTAGATGTTGAAAATTCAAAATCAAATGAATTCAAAAATAGTATAAAAAAAGTAGATGTAAAAAATAAACCACAACCTAAAGTTCAACCAGTAGGGAACAAAACATCAGCATCTGTAGAAATCAATAAAAAAGAGTTCAAAAAATTTGACTAGTTCAATGAGTAAAAAGGGGTTGAAATGTCTGTAGATTTACAAGGAGGTCAATATTTGACCTTTATTGTTAAAGATGAAATTTTTGCATTGTCTGTTATGGAAATCAAGGAGATTATTGAGTATTCGGAGATTACTCGTATCCCAATGATGCAGGAATTTATAAAAGGTGTGACAAATGTAAGGGGGAGTGTTATACCAATTATCGATCTTTCCCTTAGGTTTGGAATGGGAGCAACTGTACCAACAAGTAGAACAGGTATTGTAATCGTTGAAACATTCATTGATGGTGATATAACAGAAATAGGGCTTATTATCGATGCAGTTCACCAAGTTCATCAATTAACTCAAAGTGATACCCGTATGACTCCAGACTTTGGTGCAAAAATACGAAAAGAGTTTATTGACCAAATTATCACAATTGATGGAAAATTTAATATAGTGCTGAAACTTGAAACAGTACTATCTCTTGAAGAATTGAGTCGGATAAAACATAGAAAAAGTGTAGGGGTATAGTATGATAGAACAACATCAAGAGCAAAAAAATATCTCTGTTGAGATTGAAGATGAATTGATTCGACTTGTAACAAGTAATGCTGATGCCTCTAGTCAGTATGTTGTGTTTAGAAATGGGGATGATGAGCTTTTTGCTATCAATGTAGCAAAAGTTGAAGAACTTATCGTATTTGATAGTATTGTTATGGCAAAAAATTCAAAGATGGATGGTGTTATTTTAGGGGTTTCTAAAGTTAGAGATCATATTAATACAATTATCTTATTTGATAGATGGTTAGGGAGAAGTGAAAAACCATTAGATGAGTATGAACTTATTATGATG
>DZCE01000175.1 GCA_022736375.1 Arcobacter nitrofigilis
CAATTTGAAAAAGTTGATCTAGAAACTTGTAAAAAAGAGATTGTAGAGACTAAAAGAATTGTTCAATAAGCTTTGAAGTTAATAGGGAGGTTTTCCCTATTTGTGATGAATGACAACTTTTATGAACAAATTAAAAATGAATGAATAAGGATAATTATGAATAAAAAATTTACAGTAAACTCTTTAAGTGTAGTACTTTGTACAGCATTGTTTTTAAATGGATGTGGTGGTGGAAGTTCAGGTGGAGCTACTGATAGTGGAGTAACACTTTCTGGAAATGTAGCAGATGGGTATCTAGTGGGTGCTAAGGTTTGTGTAGATAGAAATCAAAACAATGTTTGTGATACAGATGAACCATATGCGATTACTATTAGTAATGGAAAGTATAGCTTTTCAAATCTCCTTCCATCTGATCTTGAAAAACCATTAGTGGCTATAATTACAGCTGATGTAATTGATGAAGATGATAATCTTACTGTAGATGGTACATATTACCTTAAAGCCCCTGCAGGTGTAAAATTTGTTTCCCCTTTAACTACAATGGTCAAACAACATATGGAAGACAATAATGTTTCGTTAACTTCAGCAAAAAATAGTGTAGCAACAGAGCTTGGGGTGAGTGCTACGATGTTAACAACAGACTATATTAAAGTTAATACTCAAGATTCAATCGATGCTCATAAAGCTGCAAAGATTATCGCCAATGTAAAAAAAGAAATTGCTAGTTTGCTAGAAACAGAAATGGAAGCACATGATAGGGTTGATGTTGCTTCATATGTTGATAAAAAAGTAGCACAGCAGTTGGCAACAATAAAAACACAAACTTTTAGTACACAATTGCCATTGGCATCAAATATCTCAAATGTTATGTCTACGATAAATTTGGGGACATTTGCTACAGATATAAATACAATTAAAAATGACAGAGTAGCTAAACAAGAGCAAGCTGCGAACACTATTGTTGCTAACTCTACAAATGTAGAGCAAATAACAACATCTGCAACATTAAAAGAGAATCAGAAATACACATTTGTGTATGGTGGTGGGACTGTACTTAGGACTTTTTCAGTTGAGAATTCTAAGAATAAAGATTGTAGAGTGAATATCTTTGATACAACAAATACAAGCAATAGTTACCAAGGTGTGTCTGCAACATATCTATTTGATGGCGAATCTACTACTGCACAAACATATGATTTTTCAGGTTCAACTTCAGAAAATGCAAAATTTTTACTTGGTTGGACATATGGTACAGCTGTGAATTCAAATTTAGACTTTTCTGTAAGTTGCCAAGATAAACCTGTTGTAACTCCAACAACTCTTTGGACTAATTTAACAACAAGAACAGGGTTAAATGTTCCATCTTTTAGTTCTTTCGCAAACGATACTTCTTTTATCCCTTTTAATGTAAGCGGGTTAGGAAAAATAGATGATAATAGAACTTTCTATTTTAATACATCATCTTCAATTAATACACTTGGGATAGCATCAGCATTTTACAGTGGTTTTGTTGTTCAATTTAACAATATGCCATTAAAATCTTATGAAAGTGAAACTTTGAGTGTAAATAATATCAAAACAGTTAATATCAATTTTGATCCTATTGGATATAGAGTAACTGTTTCAATCATTGGAGCAAATCAGCAAGTACTCGATACATTCACTGAGACACTTTCAAAACCTAGTATAAAGCCTAATACTTACACATTTGGAGTCACCGTTGTTAAGAAAGTTAATGAAACTGATACAACAATTACGAGACAGATAAGCTCACTTTCTCCATTAAAGTAGAGTTATTAAGTTTATCACATTCTATAAAATCCTCGTTATTTATGACGGAAATGAGATAATTTTAAAAAATCAGAGTAAATAACCATACTATTTA
>DZCE01000176.1 GCA_022736375.1 Arcobacter nitrofigilis
AAAACCACCTGTTTTTATTTATGGACCGTATGAATTAAAGCAACTGACACAAACCAATACAAAAACAACAAACTCAACTTATTCGCATGTAGGAATGTTTGATGTTGGCTACAACTTTACAGATGTATTTGGCGTACATTATACGAAGCTATATACCCATCAAGGTATAAAAAGTACCACACTCAGAACTATTGAAGATATAGCAGGAACTGAACCTACTAGCTATACTTCTTATCTTAGATGGATAGAAACTACGCTTGATGTTGACCAAATCAATGGTAATATGAAATATCAAGTTCTGAATATGGATTCTGAAGTTAAGTTTGGATTTGAAAATGCAACATCGGTGTATGATAACCCAAATACAATGGAATATGTTTTTGAAGAGTGTACCCCTAATCTTATCGCACAAGGGATATGTCCTGCGGGGACACAGCTTCCAGCTGGTTCGACAAACTTAAATACACGAACTGAGAGATCAGAAGATGTACAAAAGGCAATCTATATCAGTAACATAACAAAAACTCCAAATTTGTTGAGTGAGGATGATTACATAGATATCGGGTATTCAAATGGAGCTAAAACAAGAAATTTTGAAAGTGAGCCAGGTAGATTTGTTGAGAGAGGAGATGTAAATAGTTTGAGTAGGGATGCAGATGGGAACTACATCGGTGACATTTCAACACTCTTGGCAAATTATGGACTTGATCTCAGATATAATCTAACACCACTCAACAACAGTGCCAATATTAACGCCAATGTGGATGAGGACAGTGTGTATGCTAAGTATTTTACAAAACCCTATGATAACATTGAAGTTATCGCTGGGATTAGATATACAAACATCATACAAGAAACAGAAACGGTAGACCCAAATAATCCTTCAAATAATACATATGATGCCATTGAAAAAAATGATTTTTTCCCGAGCGCGAGTGTGAGGTATAGTCGTACCGATAATGACATATTTGACGTGGCAGTATCTCAAACCTTTATTATGCCGGACTTGGTTGAGTTTGCGAATGCAGTCATCGTAGCACCTACAGCCAAGAGGATTGATATTGTTGGAAATCCTGATTTGGTTCCAACAGATATTTCCACAATTGACTTTAAATATAGTCACTATCTCAATGAGAGTGAGTATTTGAAAGCTGGTGTATTTTATAAAGACTTGCTAAATCCTATTGAAGATGCTGAAAATAAATCTGCAAGTGATGAAGTTGCCGTATATACCTTTATCAACAGTGAGTCAGCCACTATTTATGGACTAGAATTAGATGGACGTATAGGGTTTAAGGAAATGGCAAGTTATGTGAGTGACAGTTCTTATGGATGGATGCAAGATTTTTATCTCTCGGGCAATTTTACCTATTTGGACTCTCAAGTTGTACTCACGCCAGAGCAAGCTTTGATTTTCACAACAACAGATAGACAGCTTCAAGGATTGTCGCCTTATATTTTTAACTTAGCAGTTGAATATCAAGATAAAGACAGATCAGTCATGTTTCTCTATAATACACAAGCAGAGAGGTTAAGACTCATTGGATTTAAAAATGCACCCAGTGAAGATGAGTTGTTGGGTATACCAGATACCTATGAAATCCCACCGCATTTATTAGATTTGGTATGGAAAGAAACTATTTATAAAAATATGGAAATTACGTTAAAGCTAGGCAACCTACTTGATGATGAAACGGTATGGTACAGATATGGAGGTTCTTTGCTAAAAGGTGAAGGTACATCACAAGATTTTGCAAGAGAAAACTTTATATCTGATGAGTTTAAAACAGGACGCGTCTATAAACTTGGCATTTCATACAAATACTAAGACGTGATAAATAACAATATCTTTATACTGTTGTCATCAGTTGACAAGG
>DZCE01000065.1:0-6491 GCA_022736375.1 Arcobacter nitrofigilis
GGCTAAGAGTAGCCACTACCATATAAGAGAACTAGCATATACTATGTTTGATGTAGTACCTACAGAACATATATACTTATTTGAGGATTATATAAGTGATTGATATTATCTCTTATATAGTTCAACTATACTTAATGATTATAATTTTAATTATGGGGGGAAGATGGTTAATAAACAAATTGAAATTGAGCAAAACTTCATAAGAGATGCCCAGAGTAAATATGATAATATGAGAGAAAGGATGATTGAGGTAGGTATGTTTGGTACTTCCTCAGAAGGTGCAGTGCTTAAGCAGTTATCCTTTGATAATATAGCCACCTCACTTGATGAGTACATGGCTTTAAAAGGTCAAAGAGGGCATGGTGCTAAGATACACTCTTTTATCACAGACAATTTTAAAGGTAGGTCAGAAGTACTAGCTTATACTATTATTGAGGTACTCTTGAATAACATAGGTAAATCTAAGACACAAATAACTAGCTTATCTATTTCAGTGATAAATAGTGTATTAAATCTGTTATCTGTTGAGGATTTTAAGAGGAATGAACCTAAGTTTTACTCTTATCTTGAGTATGAGTATAAGAGTAGGGGAATAGGTTATATAAACAGCAGAAAGCTTAAGCTAGCTTCAAAGACAGGTAATAAAGTTATTCAAGAAGGTACATTTAAAGCTTCAGTAGGTAGTGTACTAGTTGATTGTGTTGTGAGCAGTGGTGCTAATCTCTTTGAGTTTATCTCTTTTCGAAATATGTACACCAATAATGTAGAGAGACATGTTACACTTACACAACATGCCTTTGAAGTTATTGCTAAGGTAAGAGACAAAGGTATTGTGAGTGCTATTAATTATAAGCCTATGATAATTGAACCAATCCCATGGGATAGTTTATATGGTAATGGTGGTTATCTCACACCTAATAGTATTACATTTATCAAGCATAATAAGAATCATAAAGCACTTGAGAAAATAGAGAATATGGATGTAGATTTATCACGATTATATAAGGTTGTAAATGGGATACAGCGAACAAAGTGGAGTATCAATAAAAAGATACTAGATGTAGTTAATACTATTATTGATAATAATATGGTTAATCCTATGTATCCTGAGACAAATCCTATGTTGTATGGTGATATACCTTATATGGAGACCATAGATGTATATAAAGCAGTACCAAAAGAAAGGTATGGTGCTTTAGATGCTAAAGGTACTCATATAAATCTAGCTGATTATAAGAGATGGTTCACAGATAAAGAAATTCAGTTAAAAAAACTAGAAACAATTAAGAGTAAAAGGATTCTCTTTGTGTTATCCTTGAGTATAGCAACAGAGTACACTCAATACCCTCATTTCTACTTTACATATAATACTGATTTTAGGAGTCGATTGTATCCTATCCAGCAGTTATTGAACCCACAATCAACAGGAGCTATTAAGTCTCTATTACAGTTTGCTGATGGTGTTTTATTGACTGAGGAAGGCTTATACTGGTTAAAAGTACACATAGCAAACACCTATGGGCTAGATAAAGCTTCATATGAGGATAGAGTTGCATGGGTAGATGCTAATACACCAGCTATCCTTAGATGGGCAGAAGACCCTATAACTTATTTAAAGGAATGGAATGAAGCTGATGAACCTTTACTGTTTTTAGCGGGCATACAAGCCCTTCAGGGGCATTTTAAAGGCTTACCAGTACATATCCCTATCTCACTAGATGCAACTTGCTCAGGGCTTCAATTCTATGCTGGTTTGCTCTTAGATGATGATGGTGGTAGAGCTGTTAATGTAGTTGGTACTACTAGTAAACCAGCAGATGTATATACAGATGTTGCACTTAAAGTAGAGGGATACTTAGAAAGTGGTGATTATCCTACGAAATACTCTTTTGTAACTAAGGATAATGCACAAAAAACATGTGATACTGTTATAGAAGCTAATGATTTACAAGGTAATGTTACCAGAAAGCTCACTAAACCTAATGTGATGACAGTGCCTTACTCAGTGACAAAAAGAGGTATGTTTGAACAAGTTAAAGAACTCTTAGATGAGTTGGAAGACAATAATAAACAGTTCTGGAGAGGTGATAAATGGATTGTAGCTAAGTTACTAGTAGATTTGAATAGCAGAGCAATACATGAGGTTGTAAAAGGTGCTTCAATAGGACAGGCTTTTGTTAAAAGAGTAGTTAGAGAATTCTACTTAGATAATGAAGACAAGCCCTTAGTGTGGCAAACACCTTTCTTTAATTTCCCTGTGATACAGTGGAAGAACAAAATGAAACAGAAGAGAGTAAAGACAGCCTTAGGTAATTTAAGTATGAGATTTCCAACAGGTAAGATAAATAAGCAACAACAAAATAATGGAGTAGCTCCTAATTTAATACATAGCTTAGATGCTACACTAGAGTACCTTACGGTAGAGGCATTACAGGAGGCTGGTGTTACTGATTTTATGCTGATACATGATAGTTTTGGTGTTCCAGCTAATGATGTACCTAAGTTAAATAAGGCTGTAAGAGAAGGTTTTATAAAGTTGTTTGAAGAGAAGCCCTTATTTTCATGGGTATCTCAGATAGATGATAAACACCTAGAGGAAGCTAAGTCTATTATGATAAATACATTAGATTTAAAGGAGGTAAGAAATAGTAGATATATCTTTTCTTAAAGTTTTCTTAAAGAGGACACTCTAGGGGGGAAGAAAAGGGAGGAGGCAGGGGGGTAAACTTATGTATGTACCTTAGGTATATCTAAGGGCATACATTATGATGAATAATCTAAGGATATATACATTATGGTATTTACCTCAGAGTACATGGTGTTATACCTTAAGGTTTTCTTAATAAGGACACTATAGGTAGAACAATATTAATAAATAAAGGAAGTATAAAATGGCAAGTACAGAAACAGTAGTAAAAGAAATGAAGTGGAGAAATGTAGTAACACCAGCTGGTGGAGCATTATGGTGTAAGGTTACTGAGCCTGATTACAAGTTTGATAAACAAGGTAGATATGAAACATCTTTAGTGTTAAATCCTAATGAGGAAGCAACAGCAACTTTCATTGATATGATTGAAGATTATCTTGATAAGAGTGCTAAGACAATCCTTGAAACATTCCCTGAGAGAAAAGCTAAGGAAATAAAGATAGTTAAACCATTCCATACTGATTATGATAAAGATGATAAGGAAACAGGTAATGTAGTTCTTAAGGCTAAATCAACAGCCTCATTTAATGATGAACCAATTACTATATCTATTTATGATGCAAAAGGAAGTAAGCTGGAGAACTTCAAGAAAAAGATTGGTAATGGAAGTACAATAAAATTATACATAGGATTTAAACCTTATTACTTGAATGGTAATATAGGATTATCAGTAAGACTTAAAACACTACAGGTTATTGACCTTAAAGAGTATGTAAGTGATGATTCTATCTTTAAAAATGAAACAGGAGTAGAAGATACTTTCAGTAATAATACTACTGTGGATGATGAATTCGATTTTTAATATAACAACACAACAAAGGGGATAATGTGAGTGATGATAATAATGGTGTATACCTATATAAGACAGGATGTGAGCAGTGTGGTTCATCAGATGCTAATGCTATCTATTCAAATGGCACCTCCTACTGTTTCAGCTGTGGTACTTGGGGAAACCTAGAAGGTACCAATAAAAATCACACCTCTCCTCGTACATTTAGCGATGCTAATTTACTTCAGGGTGAGTACAAAGCTCTTATTAAGAGACAGATATCAGAGGAAACATGTAGAAAGTATGGTTATATGGTAGCTAAGGATAAGAATGGTGTTCAAGTACAAGTAGCTAATTTTTACAATAGTGAGAGAGAACTAGTAGGACAAAAAGTAAGGTATCCTGATAAGAAGTTCTCTTCTATTGGTGAGGTTAAAACATTGTTTGGACAGCACCTCTTCAGGGATAAGGGTAGGAAGATTATAATCACTGAGGGTGAGATAGATGCCCTATCCGTTGCAGAAGTTTTCAACTGTAAATACCCTGTTGTATCTCTTCCTAATGGTGCTAATTCGGCTTATAAAAGTATTAAGCATAACCTAGAATTTCTTATTTCTTTTGATGAGGTTGTACTATGGTTTGATGATGATGAGGCAGGACATAAAGCAGTTGAACAAGTAGCAGAGTTATTTAAACCCTCACAACTAAAGACCATACAAGCTACAGGCTATAAAGATGCTAATGAGTTACTAGTGAGCAAAGGTAAACCAGCAGTCCTCCAAGCTTCTTATGAGGCTAGGGAAATAAGGATTGATGGTATTGTTAATGGTAATGAGTTATGGGAGCTGGTGTCAGAAGAAGATACCTTTACCTCCTACAAGTATCCCTTTGAGAAACTTAATTATAAGCTCAGAGGAATACGAAAGGGAGAATTAGTAACCTTCACAGCTGGTTCTGGTGTTGGTAAAAGTACACTAGTGAAAGAGATAACATATAATCTGATGTTTACACAAGGACTATCCGTAGGTTATATAGCCTTGGAGGAGAATATTAAGAGAAGTGCCTTAGGTTTTATGAGTATATACCTAAATAAACCACTTTTCTTTGATTACAATACCATATCTAAGGAAGATAGGAAAGAAGCTTTCGACAAGACCTTAGGTACAGGTAGAGTATTTCTATATGACCACTTTGGTTCACTAGATGAGGATAACTTAATTAAAAAAATGAGACTACTTATTACACAGCATGGTGTTGATTTCATAGTATTAGACCATATATCCATAGTAGTTTCTGGTATGGATGCTGGTGGAGATGAGAGAAAAGCCATAGATGTTCTTATGACAAAGCTCCGTTCCCTTGCAGAGGAAACTCAGGCTGGTATTATAATTATATCACACCTGAGAAGACCACAAGGTGATAAGGGACATGAGGATGGTGCTAAGATATCTTTATCACAACTACGGGGTTCTGGTGCTATAGCTCAGCTATCTGATGCTGTAATTGGTGTTGAGAGAGATTTACAAGCTGATGTAGGAGGTAATAATATATCTCTTAGAGTACTTAAGAATAGGTTTGCTGGTGATGTAGGACTAGCTGATACATTAGTTTATAATAAAGAAACTGGTCGTATTGAAGAGGTTACTGATGTTTTTGAAGGGGATGAATTTTGAAACTAATTATTGACATAGAAACAGATGGATTACTTACAGATGTAAATACAATACACTGTTTAGTAATAAGAGATGCTGACACAAATCAAGTGTTCAGCTACACCAATAAAAAGAGATTAATAGGGTCTATTGGTGATATACCTGAGGGCATACAATATTTAAAAGATAATGCCACATTAATCATAGGACATAATATTATAGGGTATGATATAGCAGTTATTAAAAAGCTATATGGTGTTTCTTTTGATGTTCCTCTCTTTGACACCCTTATTGCTAGTAAGCTACGATATAGTAATATGCCTATGTTAGATGCTAATAGTACTAAACTACCTCCTAAATTAAAAGGTTCTCATAGTTTAAAATCTTGGGGTTATCGCATGGGTGAATTTAAAGGTGAGTTTAATGAGTGGGAGAGCTTAACACAGGAAATGCTAGATTATTGTATCCAAGATACCTTAGTTACTCAGAAACTATATAGTAAAAAGCTATTTGATACATATCCTAAGGCTATGCTTATTGAGATGCAATTTAAGGCTATTATTACACGACAAGAGATGTATGGGTGGTTCTTTGATATACCCGCCGCTCAAAAACTACATGTAGAACTTCTTACTGAGGCTGAGAGAATAAAGACAGAGGTCTTTAGAACTTTCACACCATTACCTACTTGGGTGCCTATGAAAGAGGTTGCACAGTATAATAAAGATGGTGGTGTGAGTAAGGTGTACCAAACCCAAGTTAATAAGGGTGCTATTATGGATGCTAAGAGAGGCTGGGGCAGATATGAGAGTCTTATCTTTAATCCCTCAAGCAGAGACCACATAGCCCGTTGGCTTCAGGAAGTATATGGATGGAAACCTGAGGAGTACACTGAAAAAGGAAGTATAATTATTAATGAGAAAGTACTTAATAAATTAGAGTTTGATGAAGGAAAACTACTAGCTAGTTACTTTACTGTTGCAAAATTAGTAGGACAATTAGCTGAGGGTGATAATGCTTGGTTAAAAAAGGTAGGTAAAGATGGTCGTATGCACGGCTCCATAGACACACTAGGAGCAGTTACGAGAAGATGCACACATAGTAAGCCTAATGTGGCTCAGGTGCCTTCAAATAGAGCATATAAAGGACATGAGAGCAGGAGCCTCTTTGGTGTGTCAAAAGGTAAGAAACTAGTTGGTTGTGATGCTGATGGCTTAGAGCTAAGAACACTCAGTCATTATATGGCTTTATATGATAATGGTGTATATGCAGCAGCTGTTGACCAAGGTAAAAAAGAGGATGGAACAGATATCCATACACTTAATCAAAGAGCCGCTGGTCTTCCTACTAGAGATGATGCCAA
>DZCE01000065.1:6591-8579 GCA_022736375.1 Arcobacter nitrofigilis
GGCTACCTTTTAGCTCTAGATGGGGCAAAATACTACATAAGGTCACCTCACTCAGCTTTAAATACACTACTACAGGGGGCTGGTGCCTTAGTTATGAAGTATTATTTAATTCAATTAGATAAAAACTTAGAAAAAGTATATACTAACTCAAAAAATAAGGAAGTACAATACGAATTTGTTGGTAATATCCACGATGAGGTACAGATAGAGTGTGATGAAGATATAGCAGAAGATGTGGCTAAAATAGCTGAGAAAACATTTGAGGATATTACAGCACAATTAAAATTTAGAATACCATTACGAGGTAGTGCTAATATAGGAAATAACTGGGCTGAAACCCATTAAAAGAAAAGGATATAAAACAAATGAATGAATATGGTATTTATAAATGGAATTACTTGAGAAATACATGCAGACTATCTTCTTCTCATCTTGAGACAGAGATGTTTGAGGAGGAGTACTTAGAGTGGCAGAGTGCTATGGCTGAGCTTATTGAGCTTGGTATATTTGGACAAAAAGCACTAACTCACTTGGTTGATATAATAGATGCTTTTTGTGATATGGAGTTTGTACTTCTAGGGAGTAAAGCTAAAGGTGATTTTGATGCTAGAAAGGATAGAATATTAGAGTATGTTTATAATACTACAATAGCCACTTTACAAACTGGTTTCATTAGAAATCCAAGTAGTATAATAAATGAGGCAAGAGGTTTTGTCCTTGAAGCTAATAATATGAAGCCATTAGTAAACACAAAGAGTAAGGTTTTGAAGGGCGATGATTGGGTAGACCCTAAGCACCTTATACATGAGTTATTAACAAGATGTATATACTAAGAGTAAAGCCATTATCCGCTAATAATATGTACTTAGGTAAGAAGGTAAAATCTTATGAATATAAACAGTATGAGAAAACTGTATTGTCTATTTTACCTAATGATTTTATTGTACCAAAAGGTAAATTAAAATTAAATATAAAAGTAGGGGTTAGTTCCCCTTTGGCTGATGTAGATAATATACTGAAGCCTTTTATAGATTGTTTACAATTGAAATATAATTTTAATGATAAAATGATTTATAAGCTTATAGTAGAGAAAGATAATGTACCAAAAGGAAGTGAGTTCATCAAGTTTAGTTTAAAGGAGAAGGTATGATTTGTTTAATAGATGCTGATAGTATATTATATAAGTATGCTAGTATTTATCAAGAGGTGTTCTCTTGGGACACAGAAAATATAACAATTGAGACAGACTTAGCAACAGCAAAAAAAGACATGGTGTTCTTCATAGAGGGTATTAAGCAAAAGAACAAATGTACTTCTTATGAATTAATACTATCACCTTCAAGGACTTTTAGGTATGATGTAGATGAGACTTATAAGGCAAACAGAAAAGCCCCTGACTTTCCTTTACTGCTTATGGAACCTTTAAGAGATTTTATGGTTTCTGAGTTAGGTGCTTACAGGTGTATAAATATTGAAGCAGATGATTATGTAGTTGCAAAAGCAACAGGTGATTCTGATAAGTATATTATCTGTCATATTGACAAAGACTTAAATCAAGCTAAGGGAAAACACTATAATTATAACACTCAAGAAAAGTATACTGTGACAGAAGAGGATGCTGATTTCTTTTTTTACCAGCAGGTCTTAGAGGGAGATAGTGTTGATAACATTAAAGGATGCCCTGGTATTGGTAGAGTAAAGGCTCTAAAATTACTAACAAGTGTAACCCCTGATAAATACTGGGAGACTATCGTAGCTGCCTACGAAAAAGCTGGGGGTACAGAAGAGGATGCTATAAGGAATGCTAGGTTAGTTCGTATGTTAAGACATGACGAATATTCATTTGAAACAGGAGAAATAATATTATATGGCAACAACAAAAGATAAGGGTGCATTCAAGAAATTTGATATAGATTTAGAGTTTGGGCAACATTGGGAGCAGCACATAGATGAGTTATTTAGTGGTGCTAAGACTTGTGAAGTAAAGA
>DZCE01000066.1:0-4102 GCA_022736375.1 Arcobacter nitrofigilis
TACTTTTCTAATCCATCTCCCCTGTCGTATGAATGCATAGCAGTTCTAGTATTAAAAACATCACTATCAACACTATTTACTAATAATAATGGATTTCTTCTTGAAATAAAGCCAGAAATATCAGGAACAAAATTAACCATCTCTTGAACTTGGTTGTCAAATCTTGATTCTTGTGGTTGTCTCGTAACTCCACCATTTAAACTATTTATGTTATGATTAATTAACATTATAAGCTCGTCATATTCATCAAGTTCGTAGCATATTCTTGTGAAAGAATATTTGTATCAGATACTTGAGTATCATACCTGAATGCTTCCATTCTTGCTTCTAGCATCTCCTGTCTTCTAAGTGATACACCATTGTTATCAGCAATGATATCTACGTATGCCTTCAATCCTGCGTGTTGAACTATATAGTTAGCTACAGGAAAAGGTATGTCATCAAATAACACATCATCAACAACATTTAATTCAACTGCTTCTGTATATATAAAACTATTTTCAACCTTATTAAAAACCTTCCAATCTCTAATTATAATATTTGGATTGTCTTCAGTTGGCTTAACAGATAAATAAGTAGTAGGAACAACAATATTATCTTGGTTATTTGGGTAAAATGATAGCAATAGCGTATTAAAGTTCCATCCATAAGCAAGTATCTTCTTTTTAGCTACTTCTATCTCTCTATCAACCAATACAGCAATAGGAATATCGGCAACCAAATCAGACACTTCAAGTGGTAATTCGTTTAATGTCAGTAATACTTCATTTATAGCATCTCGTTTGTTCATTAGCCAATTCCTTTTCTGTTTTAGTAATTCATAACAATATCCTCCAGAAGGAGGATACTATATAAACTATTTAGTTTACTGTCCCTGTAGTAATTGCTACAAGTGAAGCTGGATTAAGAACACCATATCCTGAAGCTAATTGAGCTTTCATAATATATTGATCATAATCATCGTCAGTCCATTGTTTAGTTTTTAAACCATACAATTCAAGCATACCAATTACATCTTTAGTAAGCACAAATCCTACGAATGTTTGTCCACCACCAGTCATACCAAGTGTGTTAGTTAATAATGCAGGATAAAAATTATTAGATTTAAGAATTGATAAATCACCAATTTTAAATACATTTCCATCAGCAATTGAACCATTGTCTCCACCATTGAAATCTCTATTTACAGCTTTTTGTGATAAAAGAATGTTGTAGTAGTTTTCGTTAGTTGTAACAAATACTCTTTCTGCACCAACTTGGTCCTTACCTTCAAACTCTTCCAATGCACTAAATAATGCTTCTACGATTGCATCACCTTTTGCTTCTCTTGTTGCAGCAGTTCCGATAGTACTATTGTAAACATTACTAGCAACATCTTGAACTTGAAGAACACCATTGTTACTATCAAGTAACTCAGTAGCAACCATAGCTTTATCTAATTCATAGATAACTCTCTTATCAACATAAGATGCCATACTTGAACCCATTTGACCAGTAGCAATAGCTCTAGTATTATAAGGTACGATTTGAGCATTAAAGTCATCAATGTTTTTTCTAATTACTTTTGGTCTTTCAATTGTAATTGTTCTTTCACCAATTAAGATATCAGAAGCAAGAGTTCTTGAATCTACACCAGCACCGTGTGTTCTAACAACACCAGTATTAAGTGCATTTGCACCAACAGTTCCAGCTACACCAGCTACTATACTTTGAACATCAGCTTCTACACCTCTAGTGTCAACGATGAATTGTGCTGACTTACCAGCTTTAATTGTTTGCTTAGTAATAAGCTCCATAAATACGTTTTTTCTTTTAAAACTAGCCAAAGTTTCAGCATAGATTTTAAGAGCAAGGTTTTCGTTTGTTGTGATATCTGCCATCTTATTTCTCCATTTGTTTTTTTGTTTTTGTTTGACTATTTTATTATCAGATTCAGTAGGTATCCAGAACTCATATACCTTTGGAGTATTGGTTTGGGCAACTTTACAGTTACTAAAATAAATCTGAGTGAATTTTTACAATAAAAATAGTATTTTGAAACATTATACAACTTACTTAAATGTTGATGCTTTCAATTTTGAATCTACTTTTCTTCTAAATGCATCATCATAAGCATATCTCTTATCACTAACATCCCTAAGATAATCCTCTTGTCTCAAATATGAAGACCTATTTCCTGTGCTACCAGAAGATCCAACAAGTCTAGTCATCTTATTGTTTGCAAGTTCATATTGTGCTTTTATACCAAGTACTGCATTCTTCATTTGTACTCTTGTCATATTCTGGATAGATAACAAATATTCATTATCTAAATTTCTATCTGCCCACTCTTTTATCTCAGTAAATTTCTCGAATCCACCTACTAAATTATGTATCTCTCCTGCTAAAGCAGCCTGTTTTGCAACCAATCCATCTAAATACTCATCAACTATTTCAGAAGGAATTCCATACTTCTCTAGCTTCTCATATTGGCTATCAGTCAGTCCACCTTTAGTATCTACAGACTCTTTCAATTCTGTCCAAACATCTTGTGGGATATTTTTTGCTGCAGAAGGCTTTTCGTCTGATGTACTTGGATTATCTTCTTGGCTGTCACTGATTATGTGCTTTCTTCCTTTTGAGAACTGACTATTTAGTTCACTATAATGCTTCTCAAGTGCTTCACTACTCATACCATCAATAACATATTCAGGCAAAGTACTTTTTAAATTTTTAATACCATTTTTTAATTCATCTATAGACTTATATTTACCAGCATATAATTTTCCATCTTCCTCATCATCGGATACTTCGTATCCTGATTCGTCAGATGGAAGTTTTATGTCATCATCTGCTTCTTCGTAGTTATCACCATTTGCGATACCATCAAGAATCTTCTGTGCTTCTGGGTCTTGTGTTTCTTCTACTTCGTAATCCATTTTGTTTTCCTTTTTAAATGCAATTATTTTTTCCTTTATTGTTTGCAGTGCATACAGAAAAGGACAAAACTGTATGCACATTTCGCCCTAAATAAACTCTTTAACCAGCTTTTCTAAAGCATCGCCTTTAATATTTGGCTTATACTCAACATTGTTGTCATCAAGTATCTTCTTCATCTCTTCCCTAGATAACTTCATATTTTCAACCAAAGATTCAATATCTGGTGCGTCAATGAAATCCTCAACATCACTGTTAATCTCAAGGTTAACACTACTCCTAACAATCCCTCTTATATTTACTATCTGTATTGCCATTACATTGCCCCCTCTTGTGCCTGTGGCGGTACCATTTGATTTGCATAGTTTTGTCCAGCTTGAGCCAGTGCAGGATTCATAGCTTGTTGAGCCATAGCTTCTTGTGCTTTAGCCTTAGCATTAGCTTCTTGCTCAGCAATACTATAAGTAAATCCTTTGTTACCAACACCACTATTTATAACCATACTGTTAACCATAGCCTCTACGTTTATCGTACTTATTATGCTTTCTTGACCTACTAATTGAGCCAACATTGACAAATCTTGCACTAGTCTAGCTGTTTTCATTTGCTCAACATTTCTACCTAATGCTTCAATACCAGATGTAATGATAATATCTATACCATCCATACCTTCTATTTTTAGTTCTTTTATTGCGTTCCTAACTAAAGGCATCTGGATATCACTTGCTATAGAAGTATATATGCCACCAAACGCAGATTCATTCTCTGTTGCAATTAACTGTACCTCTTGTGCAGTAACCCTCTCTGCATCTCTAATGCTTGAACCAGATAATAAAAATGATGTACTCAGTTCTTTCTTTATGTCTTGTACTAGATTATATGTGAGTTGTAAGTCAACGTGTTTATTTATCTTTACAGTACCAATATCTGTTTCGTTACCAATAATTACATCACCGTGTCTAGCACCAACATAATCTTTAAGTCTTGTCATACCATTAGGATTAACAGTAAATACTGTTTTTCCTGCTACAACAGCATTCTCAACCAGTACTTTCATTTGCTTTTCAAGGTTCACAAAAGATTCATAATAATCTTCAACCATACCTCTAGCATAGTCTTCTCCATCTATAACATTCCATCTTACAAATATAAATCTGTCAGTAAGCTCCTTCAGAGTTCCTTCTTT
>DZCE01000066.1:4202-6550 GCA_022736375.1 Arcobacter nitrofigilis
TATTTTGTCCATCTAGTTTCTCAACTATACTTTCTCCTGTAACACAAGCCAATCTCAATGCTGGATATAAACTTGTTCTAAAGTTAGTATTGTTGATGTATCTCATAATACCATCTTCTACTTGTACCAATATGTGTTCAACAGCCTGTCTAGCTTTGGCATCACCTTGTGTTAGTTCTTCCATCGCTTTGTTACCAGCACTCAGCCTATAGAAGCTTTGATTGGCTGGTAAAATACTCATTGCAAATTTCCCAACCAAATGCTTAACAAGAGTTGCTCCAAATCCTTGGGCATATCCTACTTTCAAATCGTCTTGAGAAGATGAGCCATCTTCCATAAATAGAGAAGGAATTGTGACCTTTGCACAATTCTCTGCCCTATCTAGTGTAGATGACTTTTGTGAGCTAAACTTATCAAAATATTCTGCTGCATTTTGAGTAAGTTCCATTTTTTAAACCTTCAATCCAGTTTCTGGAACCTTAGGTTTTTCTACTTCGCTAGCTACTCCAAATAGAGATTTATCATCCATTGGAACTTTAAGAGTTGACTTCCCTTTTTTAAGAATCTTTTTGTCATCTTCGTCTTGAACTACTCCTGCTTCAGCAATTGGAGGTGTTGGTGCAATTATTGGTTGTGGAGCCGGAGCGCTTCTTCCTTTTCCTCCTCCATTGCATATTAATGGATTACAATCATCTAATAATCTACCATTTTCATCAAATCTAATTTTGTTGAATTTCATTCTTCTATCCTCACTTTGTTAATTAACTTGTTAAATGTCTTTTCGACATCACCTACCTCATATATATAAGCCTCATAAATCTTTTTACCGTCTAATTTTCGAGATAATTTAGACGAACTCTTTGAACTATAGTAATGTTCGAGAGGAAATCCATTATCTATACAAATTTTACCAGCTTGAATGCTGAATAAATACATTGCTTTACTTGTCCTGTATTTACTGTCAACATAAATATATGTATTACCAAGAGTGTGGCTTCTCAATCCAAAATATGTATTGATAACAAAACTACTAAACCCTATTGCCTTATCATCTTTAATGGCTAAATATATAGCCCAATGGCAACCAACAAAAGAATCTACATCTGCAGTTCCAGTATTAAATACTTCTTGTGAGAATTGTTTTAATAATAATTCTAATTCACTTCTGTACTTATCACTATATAATATTATCTTCATCAATATCTTCTTGTGTGTCAAGCATATTCTTTACAAAGTTTAACATACTTATTCTACCAGCAACTATTCCTCTTTGATAATCACTTAAATCATATGCAGATAGTTCTAGTACCATACTTTTACCATATAAACTCTCTTCAGCAACTTCTATAACTCTATCTATTTCCACAATGTTTCCTTTTTCTGATATAATCAATTCAAATAATAACATAAAAACAAATAAAAAGGAACACATATGGAGGAGACATCTTTTGTACCAATATGGTATGATGGTTCAAAGAAGGACTTAGATTTACACGTCCAGTATATGAAGTTATCAAATGGTTATTGCCTTGAATGTCAACGACCAATAAGCAAACATCACTATCTATGTTCAAATTGTAGGACTCATCTCAAAATGAATGGCCTAGAATACAAAAGAGTAGGATACAAGGAAGTTGGTCTCCTAACAATTAATTATCAACAATCAATACACCGTAAGCTCTTTAGATGCAATGCTCCATATCTGTATCGAGGACTAAAAGAGAATCGTGTTAAAACAAGAATAAAAGAAGAAACAATATTGGCTGCAGTAGAAAAGATAGACATCTATCTTTCGAACCAAATAGAAGATGAGAAAACAAAAGGATTATATCTTCAGATAAGAGGAGAAAGAAATGCACAACGAAGAATAATGTATTCTCTCATTCTATATTGCATTGCATATTATGTCCTTGATGCAAAAGAGTTTAAACATAAATCTCACTTCCAAGCATCACTAGTAAAACAATTAGATAATGAAATAAAAAGAATATACATAAAAAAATATTTCAACCAAAATGATTTCCTGAAAGGTACTAAACTTTACTACAGAAATCTTTCAACCAATAAGATAATATTTAACTCAATCCTTGACATTATCAAACCCATATTGTTAGAAATATATTAGTAATCAAAATAGTAACTAAAAAAGTAAAAAAATTAGTAGAAAAATAGAAAGGTAGATTCGTGTAGGGGAACTTGACAATCCCCCCTATAGGTGAATTATTCAAGGACTTCTATTGTTTAAACTTCACTTAATAAGTCTAACTAATAAATAATATTTATATATTTACTATTGACAAAATATGAAATATATGTTATAAATACAGTATCTCTGTGTCCAAGCCCCT
>DZCE01000066.1:6650-8447 GCA_022736375.1 Arcobacter nitrofigilis
TAATTAAATACTATTCTTTATTTAATTCAACAAATATAAATATGTATCGTAGATACATATTTATATTTGGTTTGTTAGTATATATATCTTTATCTATATCTATATTAAACTATATATATCTAATATTAAACTATATATAATAATTAATTTATATATTTATAATATACACTTTTTTTTGAAATAATCCTCGTGGGTATAATTAAATGCTTACCTGCTATTCGCTAAATAAATACTTCGTATTTATATCGCTACTATCAGGATTATATGATTAACTATTAAGTTCTATCTTTTCTCTGTTTGGTTGCTTTCTTTATTTATCTCTAATTACCATCAATATCTATTTATATTCTTTGGTTCGATAAATAAATAAAACGATAATTATTTGATTGCTTCCTTTTGATTTTGAGCCTTTCTGCAAAACAAATGTTGTTAAAAAAATAAATGCAGTACATTTTCTTATTTTCCTTGAGTTTATCCGCCTTTCAATGTAAGTGTGACAAATTGTTTTATAAAACTAAAAGTTATTTTATTTATTAATTATCTCTATTGGTTGCTTTAATATATTCAATTCCTTGGTTCGATAATTAACAAAGTAAAATAAAGTTTATTTTTATAAAAATTTTGTCTAATACACTTACAAGGCGAGAAACTCAAGGAAAAAATAGAAAAAAACTCTACTTTTTCCTTTAAAACGGGTTTCTTTTTTTCCAAGGCTTAAAATCTAAGGAAAAAAAATTTCAGTCCCTGCCGTTGGGCATACTAACCACCACAACCAAAAAAAGGACAAAAAACAAATGAAGAAAATTAACTTAAAAAATGTTATCGAAGGGCTACAAACTTCAAAAAATAAAACTTATAACACCGATTTATTTTTCGCAGATGCGGAAAATATAACAAATGACTTCAGCAAAAGCAACTACAATTACTTAGAGTTATTAACAACAGACCACGACCAAAAAAGCGGACTGCCAAGGGAAACAATCTTAGCGATTGGGACGGAAGGCGATAGCTACTTAATAAGCACACATCCGCAAATTTTCAACGGAGAGGTTTCAATTTCTATTTTTTCTAAATGGATGACATTGCAGGGCTTTAACTATTTTTCAAAGAATAGTTCACTATTTTTAGATGGTGAAATCCAGATGGAGGCAGTAGAATTTTATGATAACTATCTCCAAGAACAGGGGCTAGATATAACATATCAAGACATCAAAGAGCTAGCTATTTTCAATCCGGAGTTTGATTGTTCAATACTTAGTTTTCAGACAGAAGAAGAGGCAATCCATATTACAATAAATAACAAAAATCAGTTATCAAGAATAACAAGAAAAATATTGGCAACACCGCCAAAGGTAGCCAATATTGTGAAATCAATATTAAATTAAAAAATAAGGGGAGTATTTTCCCTTATTGATAGTAATTATCAAAAAAAAATTTCGCCTGACGGCTATACCAATTTCCTTGTTCTATTTTATTTCTTTATTTTTTTTATTTTTTTTTATAATGTAAGGCTAAAGCCTTATTATTTTTTTTTTTTTCTTCGAAAAAAAATTTAAGAATTATGCTATTTTAAAATAATGTTAAAACATTATTTCTAAAACATCATAATAGTGAAAAAGAAGCCTAAGGTCTTCTTTTTTCTTTTTGGTATTATTATTTTCTTTATTTATACTTTGATTTCTACCTTTCTTTTGGTTCGTCTGTTGATACCTGTCTTATTCTACTCGTATTAACTCCATATTGCTATTCTATTCGTAGCAGAGTATTCTATTGTGCTCGTGGCCAGGGCATTGAGAT
>DZCE01000177.1 GCA_022736375.1 Arcobacter nitrofigilis
ATCAGCAGCTGCTACTTGTGTAGCTTTTGTTTTTAAGTTCTTATTATATATCCAAGTTGTATCACCAACAGTTAAACCTTTTAAATCAACAACTGTATTATATTCATCTGGTCTACTATATGTTACTGAATTTACAAAAGTACCATCTTTCTTATAAATATATATAGTTGTGTTTTTTGTACCACCATTATCAACTGCTTTATAAGTCATAATATAACTTTCAGCATCATCTCCTCTATCGTATGTATGGAATAGTTTTTTATTTATATTTGTTTCTTGGGCTGTGTACAACATAGGAGGTCTTTTTTGTAATCCTTTTATAACTGAAGGAATACAGTTTATCATATCTTTACATTGTGTTTCTACCATAAGCTCAGGTGGTTGTTCTGAAATACCATTATAGAAACTACTATAAACTTTATTTATTTTCATATTAACTCCTATTTAGCTGTTGAAGGGTTAGTTGCTCTATCTACTAATCGTGTACCACTTAAGAAGTTAACACCTGCTTGTCTTAAGTTCTCTCTATCTAGTTTTATAGATTGTAGTTGTAGTTCTTGTAATAAAACCTTTTGAGTTGTTTCATCACCATTTAAATACATATGGAGATGTTTAGCTGATTGTAATACAACAAATGTTCTAAATACATCTGGTAAATCATCAAAATCTAATTCAATAAGAACTTTTAAAGAGATAGCATCGTTAAATATCTTTGTTTCATTTGTAGCATCATATACATCATTACCACTCATAAGATACTTAATAGAACCTCTAGCATCTCTAATACTTAATACATTAAAGGGAATTGATATATAACCATCTGTGTTTGGTAGGAAGGTAGTTGTAGCTGAATTAAACCAAAATCTCTCTTGTTGTAATTCTCTTGTTGTTTCATCTAGGATTGTTAAAGCCATAACAGCTTCGTGTCCTTCAGGTAGTTCATCTATTGTTGTATTGCTTGGAATAGGTAATTCACCTATATATCTAAGCATTCTATTAACTGCATCAATCTTTGTCATTGTATTTCCTTAAATTATTTATTAATTAGCTTTATATGCTCTATAGATAGCACAGTATATCTATACAACACATAAGGATAAAAGGGCTACCATAATTAATATGATAACCCAAATATAGAAAAGCTATTAAGCGTTTCCACCACAAATTACACAGCTTGCCCCAGGTTTAAGAACACCCATACCATAAGAATAGTAAGTTGTCATTAAAGTAGCAAGTTGTTCTGGAATGTAATTAACTTCAGAAGTTACATCCATTAATTTAGCAACAGCAATACATTCACTTGTAAATAACATTGCTTTAAGTTTTTTACTAACTCCACCTACACTAATTGCACCAGTTGGGATATAATTAGATTTGTAGATTTTGATACCAGCTACTTCCATAATAGTACCTTTATTGATACCACCATTATCACCACTTGTAATATCTTTGTTAACACCACTTGATTGTGCAAGGTAAGAATAAATGATTGGAGATACAACTAAGTATTTATCACCTGTAACATCTTTTTCTTCCATAGCAGCTACTGCAGCAAACACAGCTTCAATTAAAGCATCACCTTTAAGTTTAGGAGTAGAAGCAGTATCAATAAGGTCATTGTTAACTTCAGTTCCATCAGCTTGAATTGCAACACCACCAATAGTACCACTTGTTTGAGAAGCAAGTACAATAGCAGCTGCAACAGCTTTGTCTATTTTAACTGCAAGTGCCTCACCAGCTTGTTTAGCAAGTTCTCCTCTTGTTTCAAAATGAAGAACTTTCTCTTCAAATTTATCTACAGCTAAAGCATAGTATTCTAAACCATCAATGT
>DZCE01000178.1 GCA_022736375.1 Arcobacter nitrofigilis
GATTAAAGGCAAAACGATGCCAACTTGGTTAAAACAAGAGCAAAAGCGCTTCAATGGAACTGTTTTAATCCAATATGAAGAGGTCAGAAATAGAGTAATCCGGTAATTTAGATTTTTTTAGATTTTTTAAATGTTCAGAAAGTGAGAATTTGGAGGGGGATGGTTGTGCGGTGGGCTCTTAATGCGAATATAGCCAGTACCATATTGATCTCCTAAGTATTCCTCCAAAGTTTTACAAACTCAATTTTGATATGTTTTTGATGTACTTTAATAATACTATCAGATAAAAAGCACTATGATAAATATGTAACCCATTCAAGAGGTTATTGTAGGAGAAAGAGTTATTTATATCGTGAGGTTGGCTTTTATATAGTTGTAGGCTAAATGGATATGAAGAGTGGGACTTTCTTTAGTAGTGGATGGTACAAAGAAGTTGATTTTAATGGATTAATTTTGCAAGCAGGGTACAAAATCAACCCATATTTTGCTGTAGAAGTTAGAAATGGGATTGTAGGAGATGGAAATACAGAAGTTTCTCATCCTCAAAGAGGTATCAGAAATCTAGATACAGGATTTGATGGATGGAGACACAAAGTGAAACAGATGTATCCTTTAGCCAAAGCAGATGAACTGATTGATGTCGAAATACAATCAGTATCTTGGTGTATCAATTGCATATGACTTCTAAAAAGACTTTTGAGTATATCTTTGTCTTGCTTGCTTTCAAACTGAGTTTGGGAGCAAGCAAATTTATATCATTTAAGGAGATGTTATGAATAGAATAAAATTTAGACATTTTGGCATCATTGGTGTTATTTGGGGGATGTTGTTATTTTTGGGGGCTTCAACCAATGCTGTTGCTCAGCCTCCAATTCCTGAAGTTGTAGCTGAGTTGCTAGCTGCATATAGTGCTCCTCGGTATTATGACGATAGACCTTATTATTATTATAGGGGCAGATATTATTATGGTGGGTATTGGCGTGACGGATACTATCATTATGGAGGTCACAGATACTATGGTGGACATTACTATAGAAGAGGATATCGTGACCATTATGGAGATTGTGGAGATTGTGGAGATTATTTCGTTGTTCCTCAGTATTATGACGATAGACCTTATTATTATAATAGGGGCAGATATTATTATGGTGGGTATTGGCGTAACGGATATTACCATTATAGAGGTCACAGATACCATGGTGGACATTACTATAGAAGAGGATATCGTGAACATCATCCTCGCGGGCATCGTGGCGGTCGTCACTACTAAAGATAAAGGCTCAATTCGCATTAAATATAGAAAAAGTGCTATACCCATATAAAGTACCAAAAAAGATTGGAGCACAAAACGATGCAAACCAAGCAATTTAGGGCATTTCTGGCACAAGTCCGGCAACTCACACCCCAACAAAGAAAACAAACCCTTGAGCAGATACAAAAGCGTTGTGATATCAACACGGTTGAAACGGTATTGGACTCTTGTAGATGACCCTCCTCATTGTGGCAGTACGGATCTCCATAGATGGGGCATCAATGCCGGCATACAGCGATACAAGTGTAAAAGTTGCAACAAGACATTCAATGCCCTGACACATACACCGCTTGCCCGTTTAAGAGATAAAGAGCAATGGAGTAAATTCGCACAAGACCTTATTGATGGTGTCAGTGTTCACGCCACAGCCAATCATTGTGGTGTGGCTGACAGTACCAGCTTCAGATGGCGTCATAGATTCCTAAAGATACCTTCGTTTTTTAAAGCCAAACATCTCGAAGGAATCATTGAAGCAGATGAAACCTATTTCCGTGAGTCACACAAAGGGGAACGGAACC
>DZCE01000179.1 GCA_022736375.1 Arcobacter nitrofigilis
TAGCGATAAAAGTATCATTTCCAGCTTCCCCTTGAAGATTATCAACTCCATTATTTCCTGTAAATATATCGTTTCCAGCTTGTCCTAAAAAAGTATCATTCGTATCACTTCCAATAAAAATATCGGCTACTTGACTCCCTTTTATTATTTCAATATCGATAAGTTTATCTCTTGAATTTGTAAAATCAACTTGGTATCCATCTCCATTTGCATCTTTTAAATCAACACTAATAGCACTATTTAAAGAGGAATAATCCGCCATATCTGCAAAAGTTTGTAAGGTACTTTGTTCCATATTATTTACAGTGAGCACATCATCATTTTGAACAGTAAGATAAAGAGCTTTTTCAGCAATTCCACCACTACTTTTTACACTATTAACAATCGTTAAAGTACCATTTTCATTTGCTGTTGAATTATTATTGAACAGTGAGGTAAGTGCTTCAAACACTTCAGCTTCTGTTTTTCCTGTGCTATCAACTGATAAAGCAACACCATTTATAGTAAATCCATAGGTTGTTCCTGCACTAAATGAAGCGATTGAAACTCTATACCCTTGGTTGAGCCCACCATTAAGTGTATCATCCCCCTCATTTCCAAAAAGTGTATCATTTCCATATCCACCTGTGAGTACATTTCCATCAAGATTTCCTTTAAGGATATCATTTCCAGCACCCCCTGAAAGATTTTCTACATTTTTAATAGTAAGGTTTCCATCTCCTGTATTTTGAGCTGATGTAAGATTGAGATTCACAGATACATTTTGAGCTGTATATGCAAAACTTACAAAATCTGTCCCTGCTCCACCATCAAGATAATCATCTCCACCCCGACCGAGAAGTGTATCATCTCCATCTCGTCCATCAAGTGTATTCGCTCCACTATTTCCTGTTAAAGTATCATTTTTAGTTCCACCAATAATCCCCTCAATTCCACTAAAGGTATCGGTTCCTTGAGAACTACTAATCGTATGACTCCCATCTGTGATATCCACTACTAAGTTTTCTAAAGTTTCACTTGAATAATCAACCGTATCAATTCCAGCTCCACCAATTAAATTATCATCTCCAGCTCCACCACTTAAAGTATCATTATCATCTCCACCATCAAGATAATCAGCTCCAGCTCCACCACCAAGGATATCATTTCCGTCAAGTCCATTGATTGCATTATCACTATTATCTCCAGTAATAGTATCTTTTTTACTCGTTCCATTAATATTTTCAATACTTTTAATTGTATGGTCATTTGGTACTGAACCTACCGCTACATATGCATTATTAGCATTATTGAGTGTTACAGTGATACCCGTTGCTTCTGAAATAGTGAGGGTACTATAATCGATAAAATCTTCGCTTCCAGTTCCACCATCGATAACATCACCATTTGTATGAGTAACATCTGTAGCAAATAAGAAAGTATCGTTATCGGCTCCACCTGTGAGGGTATCCGCACCTACTCCACCTGTGAGGGTATCATCTCCAATCCCTCCATCTAAGGAATCAGCTCCACCATTTCCAACTAAAGTATCTTTACCAGCTCCACCAATAAGTGTATTTACTAACTCATTTCCGCTAAGGGTATCATCCGTTGTTCCCCCTATAATATTTTCTATATTAACTATCGTATCGTTATCTAAAGTATTTATTGTCACTGTTGAAGTTGTAGTGTCGCTTCCTAAACTTACAATCACTTTTGTTGTAACTACACTATAATCAGCAGTATCACTATCACTTCCACCATCTAGGTAATCCGCACTTGTATCTCCATCTATCGCTTTAAAAGTATCATTTCCAGCTTCACCATACAGTTTATCTGCTCCACCATTTC
>DZCE01000180.1 GCA_022736375.1 Arcobacter nitrofigilis
TTAGATGTAACCTCTACAACCGATGGATTAATAATGCCACGAGTTGCACTAACCAACACTACCACTGCTACAGTGGTTACACCAACTGCTTCAGAGTTAGTATATAATACAGCAACAGCCGGCGATGTTACTCCTGGCTTTTACTATTGGGATGGTGTCAAATGGGTGCGTTTTACCACAAGTACAACACCAAATAATAGTTGGCTATTGCTAGGAAATACTGGTACAACTGCAAGTACCAACTTCTTAGGTACAACAGATAATGTTGCTTTAAACTTTAGAGTAAATAATATAAAAGCTGGTAGAATTGGAGTAACCACTGACAAAAGTACTTTTCTTGGGTATGAAGCAGGCTTGAATGATGATTTAACTGATAATCGTAATACTTTTGTTGGGTATCAAGCAGGAAAAGCGAACACTACTGGCTCTAGTAATGTTGCCCTAGGCTACCAAACTTTACAAGCAAATACAACTGGAATATACAATACAGTAATTGGAAGAGAAGCACTCTACAACAATATTGATGGTAGTAGAAATGCGGCAAATGGCTATTTTTCGCTATATAGCAATACATCTGGGAGTGATAATATTGCCATAGGATCTTCTTCTTTACAAGGCAACACTACTGGGAATAGTAATATTGCAATAGGGCTAAGCTCACTTGTAGCTAACACCTCTGGCAATGACAACATTGCGATAGGACAATCAGCTTTGATCTCAAATACTACAGCTAATAGTAATATTGCTATTGGTAGAGAATCTCTTAAAGCAAATACCAATGGATATAGTAATATTGCCGTGGGGTACTATGCGTTGTTAACTAACACTGATGGAATATTTAATACAGCGATTGGTAACAATACTTTACAAAACAACACAACAGGTACAAGAAATACGGCGATTGGATCTTCTGCTCTTACTGAAAACACAACTGGGCAATATAACTCTGGTTTAGGGCGTTATGCATTAAATAAAAATACCACAGGTGGTAATAATAGCGGATTTGGTCAAGAATCTTTGAGAGACAATACTACTGGAACAGGTAATACTGGAAATGGGTATGGGAGTTTGTTACTTAATACCACTGGAAACAATAATGTAGCTATTGGTCGTTCTGCACTAAATAACACAACAGGAAGTAATAACATTGGTATTGGTTTTAATGTTACGGTTCCTACGGCTAATGGAAGCAATCAAATACGCATAGGAGATGCGAATATTACCTATGCAGGTGTTCAGGTGGCTTGGACTATTACATCAGACAGAAGATGGAAAGGAGAAATACAAGATAGTAAATTAGGACTAGATTTTATTAAAGGTATTCGTGCTGTGCAATACACACGAAACAATGATGATAGCAAAAAAATAGAGTATGGTGTAATTGCTCAAGAGTTAGAAGAAAATTTAATTAAAAATGGAGCTACCAATTCGTATATGATTCATAAAGACGATCAAGGCATGTATGGAGTGCGTTACAATGATTTAATGTCGCCTATGATAAAATCTATACAAGAGTTGAGTACCGAAAACACTAATTTAAAATTAAAAGTAGAAGACTTAGAAACTCGCTTAAAGCATTTAGAAGAAAAATTAAAATAATTCTTTTACGATAATTCCAACAAAAAACGCCTCTCTTCAGAGGCGTTTTTTGTTGTGACTTTTTGTTGTAATTAGGATATTTTTATTCTCGAAAAGGCATTATTTGCTATTGTTTTAGAGATTTTATAGAATTAGTTTAGGATTTTGTCAAAAGCATTAAGTCAATAAAATAAAAGTAGAAACAAAAAAACCCACTAATAAATTAGTGGGTTTTGTGGTACCTCCAG
>DZCE01000181.1 GCA_022736375.1 Arcobacter nitrofigilis
TTTATAAAAGTAAAGAGGGTTGTAAATGTAAAAAAGTTTGATAGAGTGCTTCAAACGGTAACCCAAAATCACCGTTTTAAAACCGTTTTAAGTTTCGGTTGAAGATTAAAGCTCTACTCCTTGAGCTATTCTAGCAATTGTCTCCTCTTTGTCAATCCCATTTATGATTTTTCTAGCACCTATAAAGTTGCTACCTTTGTGATTAAAATAGTCAGAGAGTTTAGCTTTAGTAAAACTTCCGTGTATCATTCCATAGATAAGGATAAAAAGAGCATTGTCGAAATCAAGTGCCAAATCAGGATTATTAACCAAATCAATATTCATAATTTTTGAAAACTTCTCATAGTTCTCTTTATGTGTTAACTGAACAAATCCACGACCATAATAAGGATAATATCTAAAGTTCTCCTTTTTATACTGCTCACTTGTCCAATAAGCCTCTTTTACAGGCTCAAAGGTTTTATTAGTTTCGTGCATTACAGTAGCCAAAATATACTGAATCGCCTCGGGCTTGACTACTCCCATCTCTCTGGCTTTCGCTGTTATTCTCTCTATATTCTCTATCTTTTTTTGTGTCATAAGTACATCTCTCATCTTTTTTCTCCACTAAATTCTTTATTGAATCTATCGTTCTGCTCTCTGTATAGCCTTAAAACATCACTTAAATTTTTAGTTTTAGATTTAATCTTTTGTGAGAAAATCATAAACTTACCCCACTCAGACGAATTTATAAAAACTTTATCACCTTTTTTTGATATCTTCATATCAAGGGCAGGGATGGTGTCATTATAATCAAAGTTTTTAAGCTTTGGTACTTTAGTCATAATGACTTTTGGCTCACACTCTTCTTTTTTACTAGAGCATCCGCTAAATATGAATAGTGTAGCTATCATCAGAACTATTATAATCTTCTGTAAAACTTTGCTCATTGTTCGGTTCATTGTCTATCTCCTTTTGCTCAAAATATGTTTCAAAATCCTCAGATTTCGCACCCTGTTCGCATTCTAAAAGCTTATCCTTCGTCTTGTTTAATTCGATATCTATCTTGATGTTTTTATCTTCAAGATTATTAATTTTCATAAGATTCTTCACCCCAAGGGTGATAAAAAAAATAAGAACAAATACTAATATATATTTATTTATCCACATCAACTCCTACCTCCTCTTATCATAAAATCTCTTATCTTTGAGGCAATAATACTAAGTACTTCCATCTCAGGAAGTTGTTCTCTCGTTCTGATTGAGTAGATATTTCCGATAATACTATAAAGCTCACTAAGGATTATAACTATTGATAGTTTTGACACTACTCCATATTTCATCTTATGAGAAGTGATAGACTCCCCAACCCTCAACGCTTTCATTAAACCTGTAGCATAGTCGATAACAAGTAAGATTGAAAGATAATACATAGCGTCTATATCAACCCCAATACTATACATAAAAACCGCTCCACTTGTTAAAAATAGATTAAATACTAATTTCATTGTTGTCTCTTCCATTTCTTTCTCCTTACGATTCGCCCTCATCTTTCTCGATACTTTTCTTACAATGTTCTTTCTCAAGTAAATGTAGAAATCTACATAAAAGATAACAATGCTTTTTCTCCAACTTCTTACCGCATCGTGATGATATTGTCTCATCGGGGTAGCCCCCGAAAAGTACATTAACGAATTGGTCAATAGCGATAAGGATGTTTTTGAGATATTTATACATCACAATAACTTCGCTTCTTCAAACATCGTGATTCGAGCTTCTTCTGTCAATCCCAATTTTTCACTTAACATTAAGACAAGCGGATTATCTATATTGATTTCTGTTGCGT
>DZCE01000067.1:0-4704 GCA_022736375.1 Arcobacter nitrofigilis
CATAAGCTGATTTACAAATCAGGTCAAGGTCATCATATTGTGGTTTCCAATTCATCTATATAATCCCTTCTTGTTTTGCAAAATAATTCGTAGCTTCTACAAATCCTCTCACACTTCCACAATCAAATCTTTTACCATTAAATTTATATGCAATTACTTTGCCTTGCTTTGCTTGTGTTAATAACGCATCTGTTATTTGAATCTCGCCACCTTTGCCAGGAGGTGTATTACGCAAAATATCAAATATATCAGGAGTTAGGATATATCTGCCGATAATGGCTAGATTTGACGGTGCATCATCGGGGTTTGGTTTTTCTACCATATCGGTAACACGATATATATTATCAGTTTCATCTATCAATTTTCCTGCTATAACACCATACTTGTTGGTTTCTTCCATCGGAACTTCTTCTATGGCAACTATAGAGCATTGATATTGCTCAAAAACATCAATCATCTGAGACAATACACCACTAGTGTCACCTTGACACAAATCATCTGCCAAAATCACCGCAAAAGGTTGATCTCCTATAAGGGTTTCTCCTGTGAGTATGGCATGACCTAGACCGTTCATTTCTATTTGTCTCGTATATGAAAATGTGCATTGTTCTATCAAAGAACGAATGCAACTTAGATTGTCCTCTTTTGATGTTCCTAAGATTTGATGTTCTAGCTCATACGAGACATCAAAATGATCTTCAATAGCCCTCTTTCCTCTACCAGTAACAATCGCCATAGTATGCATGCCAGCTTCAAGAGCTTCTTCTACGCCATACTGAATAAGAGGCTTTGTTAGAATAGGTAACATCTCTTTTGGTGTTGCTTTCGTGGCTGGAAGAAATCTTGTACCGTATCCTGCTGCTGGAAATAGACATTTTTTTATCATAATTGATCCTTTAATTTTAATAGTTTATCTTTGAGGAGTATTTTGCCATATTCAACACCTGGCTGGTCATATGTGTTTACATCGATTAGTTGTCCAACTAATGATGTTAGCAGTTCATAGTAGAATATTAAGCTACCTATGCTAAATTCATCAACTCTACATATGCTAAGTTCATCTATTGGTATATCATTTTGATTTATTAATGCCTCCATTGTGGCACAGCATTGCATATTGATAAGATCATGAAATGCTACTCCATTTAATATATCTAGTGATTCAAGATATGGCAAAGAAACAGCAGGAATTGTAAGATTGTCTTTGAAATCATCTATCTTGATAAATGTTGCAGATTTGTCTCTAGTTCCCTCCGTAAGGAGCTGTAAAAAAGAGTGTTGATCTTTGGGACCTATGAGTCCAACTGGAGTAAGTCCTACATGAAATGCACTATGTTTTTGTTTTTTCCCAAGGCTCTCGCCCCATAGTTGCACATACCATTCACAAAAATATTCTAGTGTTTCAGAATAAGCAAAAATACAGTTTATGTGATATTTGGCATGATTTCTGGCATAAAAAAGTGCTTTATTCATAAGTATTTCTTGTAAAAATCCATCTTCAAAAAAACTTTTTTTAACTCTATTGGCACCATTTAAAAGATCTTTAATATCTACTCCACATATACTAAGAGGCATTAACCCTACATTACTTAATGCAGAAAATCTCCCGCCAACATTAGAAGGTATAAAAAAACATTTTATTTTTAGTTTATCTGCTAGTTTTGACAAAGGAGAATCATCGTCTGTGATTATTGTATAATTTTTTTCATTTTGTTGTATAGACAAGATATATTTAAAAACCGCAATTGTTTCAATAGTTGTACCAGATTTACTAATAATGATAAAATGAGTTTTTTCTATATCTATTTGTCCCAGTTGATGGGATATAGATATAGGATCTGTACTTTCGAAAAATATTAACTCTTTTTTCATGCGTTTAGTTGGTTTTAGAAATTCATATATGGCTTTTATTCCTAAAGAACTTCCCCCGATGCCAATAACAGCAACATGTTCTATCTTTTCATCAAAAGATGAAGCATATTCTAAAATTTCAGATATATCTTGAGATGGAAGTGAGTAGTATCCCACCTCCTCATTCTCTTTGCATATTTTTTGAAAAAGATTTTCTTTTGTCTTTGTGTCATTTTTGCTAATATCAAAATATAATTTATTTTTCATATCATATCTTTTGCTTTGATTATAAGTTCATTTAGCTTCTCTTCATAAAGCTTAGCCGTATCAGGAGCTGTGGACTCAAATCTGGTTACGAGTACTGGTGTTGTATTGCTTGCTCGCACTAAACCCCAGCCATTTTCAAAATTTACTCTTACTCCATCTACATCAATAATACTTTGTATGGTTGGAAAATCATGTGGTGGATTTTGAAGTAAAATCTTAAGATTTTTCATTATCTCAAATTTTTCACTCTCAGTTGTTTTGACTTTTATCTCTTCTGTTGAGAAAAGTACTGGAAGTTTTTCTATCTCACTATCTAGATTCATACCGTTCTTGATAAGCTCAAGAACTCTAAGCGTTGCATATATTGCATCATCAAATCCAAAATATCGGTCGCTAAAAAATACATGACCACTTACTTCACAGGCGAGATGGGCATTTTCTTCTTTCATTTTGACTTTTAGGTTTGAATGTCCTGTTTTGTACATAATGGCTTTGCCATGTTTGTTTATCATGTCATACATTATGCTTGAACATTTAACTTCGCCTATAACTGTTGGATTTTTCATTTGGCTTGAAAAAAGAATGGCTAGTATATCACCTTTGATATTGTGTTTTTTAGTAAGTACCGCTATCCTATCAGCGTCCCCGTCGTATGCAAAACCTATTTCGAAATCTCCTTCTAATTCTCTTTTGATGTCTACTAAATTATGCTCTTCTGTTGGATCGGGATGATGATTTGGGAATGTTCCATCAGGTTCTACGAAAAGTGCTTTATAATTTAGCTTTAGAGCATCAAATATTTCTGTGATTACGGTTCCAGCAACACCATTCCCACAATCAAGAATTATCTTTTTATCCATACCCTTAAGATGTGCAAAATGTTCAATGATGAAATTTATATAATCATTTTTCGTATCTATTAGCATAGTAGTATGGTTATCTTCTATAATCATCTTTTTATTTGAGATTATTTCGTCACCCAAAGCGTAAATATCATTACCAAAAAATGGTAATTTATCAAGAGTGATTTTAAATCCATTATACTCACTTGGATTGTGAGAGCCTGTTATCATGATAGTAGCGTTGACCGACTCATTTATATTTTTTGGTTGTACGAAATTAGCAAAATAATTTACAGGTGTTGCAACCATACCCATATCAAGCACCATGCATCCAGCTTTATTGAGTCCACTAGCTAAATAATCTCTAAGTATAGGTGAGTGTGTTCTAGCATCATAGCCTATGGCTACTACACCACCAAGTTTTTTTATTTTAAGACCTAGAAAATAACCTATAAGTTTTACACTTTGCTCATTGAGTTCGCTCTCAAATATTCCACGGATATCATATTCTCTAAAAATTGATTGTTCTATCATTACATATTCTCCATTTTATATTTTATGTAAAATGATACTTCAAATATGATTTGATACTAATGAAAGAAATATTAATTCTAAAATCTAAAAACTTTGTTTAGTAAAATTTTAGCTATAATAAATCATAATATATAAAATGATATGAGTAGCACAAATGACAATAACACACCTCACAAGCGTACATGCTAGATATGACACTAGAATATTCGTCAAAGAGTGTAGCTCACTATCCAAAAATAGCCATTATAAAGTGAATTTGATAGTAGCTGATGGATTAGGCAGTGAGACAAAAAATAGTGTGCATATTATAGATATTGGAGCAAAGCAGGGTGGTAGAATCTCACGAGCTACAAAAACTACAAACGACATCTATGCAAAAGCAGTGGAGTTGGATAGTGATATATATCATCTGCATGACCCAGAGCTTATTCGTGTGGGGCTAAAGCTAAAGAGACTTGGCAAAAAGGTAATCTTTGATGCACATGAAGATACTCCAACGCAACTACTAAATCATCCTAAATTTAATAAATTTATGCGTTTGGCACTATCCAAAGCTTTTGGTTTGTATGAGAAATTTGCACTAAAAAAATTTGACTATATAGTTACTGCAACCCCATATATCAGGGATAAATTTCTGAAAATAAACACACATAGTATTGATATTAATAATTTTCCGATTTTAGCTGAACTATCAAATGACACCCTATGGAGTGAGAAAAAAGATGAAGTCTGCTATATAGGTGGCATAGCTCGCATCAGGGGTATAGTAGAGCTAGCCAAAGCGATGGAGCATACAAAAGGCGTAAAGCTAAATCTAGCTGGTAAATTTGTAGAGGCACACATAGAAAATGAGGTCAAATCATACAGTGGCTGGAGCAGTGTCAATGAGTATGGTTTTGTAGGTAGGCAGGAGATTAGCGATATTTTAGAACGCTCAAAAGCAGGTATTGTCACACTTCATAAGATACCCAACTACAAAGAAGCCTTACCAGTGAAGATGTTTGAGTATATGGCGGCTGGCATTCCTGTGATAGCTTCAGATATCCCACTATGGCAAAATATCATAGATGATGCCAAATGTGGCATTTGTGTAGATCCGTATAGTCCAAATGAGATAGCTAAAGCCATTAACTATATTATTGCCAACCCAAAAGAGGCAGAAATGATGGGACAAAATGGCAAAAAAGCAGTGGTTGATAAATATAATTGG
>DZCE01000067.1:4804-8351 GCA_022736375.1 Arcobacter nitrofigilis
ATGAAAATACTAACAATACTAGGTGCAAGACCACAATTTATAAAAGCAGGAAGCGTAAGTCGTGAGATAGCAAAGCATTCTGAAATAACAGAAATAATAGTCCATACAGGGCAACACTATGATGCAAATATGAGCGATATATTTTTCACAGAGATGCAAATACCTAAGCCTAACTATTTTCTAGGCATTGGTGGTAAATCACACGGTGCAATGACAGGACAGATGATTGAGAAGATAGAAGAGGTGGCTACTTTTGAAAAGCCTGATTGGATAATGGTATATGGCGATACCAATTCCACTCTAGCTGGAGCTATAGTAGCTAGTAAACTTCATATCCGCCTTGCACACATAGAAGCAGGCTTGAGATCGTTTAATATGCGTATGCCAGAAGAGGTCAATCGCATACTAACTGATAGAATAAGCAATATTTTGTTTTGTCCTACAGATACAGCCGTACAAAACCTAGCTAACGAAGGTTATGATAAGCTGGATTGTAAAGTGATAAAGAGTGGTGATGTGATGGCGGACGGTGCGATGTTTTATAAAAATCTAGCAGTTAAGCCATCAGTCGAGACACGAGATGATTTCATACTTTGCACTATACATAGGGCTGAAAATACAGATGATGAGAGTAGGCTCAGAACCATTTTTGAAGCACTGGGTGAGATAGCAAAAAAGAAGCAAATCATCCTACCTCTTCACCCAAGAACCAAAAAGATACTTGAAAATCTAAAGCTTGATACTAGCAATCTAACTATTATAGAACCAGTAGGGTATCTGGAGATGGTATGGCTAATTGATAACTGTAGTCTTGTGATGAGTGATAGTGGAGGACTTCAAAAAGAGGCATATTTCTTTGAAAAGCAGTGCATAACCTTACGAGATGAGACAGAGTGGGTAGAGCTTGTAGAATGTGGTGCTAATACTTTAGTAGGAGCTGACAAGGATAAGATTATTGAAGCATACAAACATCATTCCCAGTTCAACAAAGCAAACTCACATCTAGATTTATACGGTGGTGGAGTAGCGAGTGAGAATATTATAAGAGAGCTATTGGTATACAACTAAAACTCAAATCCACCAGTTCCACCCCTGCTCATACTATCATACACAGCTTGGATATATTCATCTCTAGTGATGCAATCCAGTAATTTTTCGCACTCAAGACAGCTAATTAAATTTTTGGAGTTTTGACACTCTTCTAGTAGCCTCTTTTTTTCTGCTAAATCAATCTGCCATTTATCAATATCAAGTTCATTCATTAGATATTATATGCAGTTTTTAGTTTGCTAATCTCACTTTTTGACCCAAAGAAACAAGGACTTGTATCATGCAAAAATGATGGTTTTAGATTCATTAATCTATCCCCGTTGCCATCAATGGCTTCACCACCAGCCTCTTCATACACAAGAGCAAATGGCAAGACTTCAAAAAGTTGTCTTAGTTTACCGTTAGGCTTATCGCTAGTCGCTGGATAACTAAACAGTCCACCACCTTTTAGAAGTATCTGATGAAGATCTGGAACCATTCCACCTGAATATCTCAGTCTATATCCCTCGCCAAATAGACTATCTATAAATGCTTTGTGTTTTGGTTCCCAGTTTTGTTGTGTACCACCTGGAGCGCATAGCTTACCTTTCTCTCCTAATGCCACTTCACTTATCTCTTTGAAACCACCATCACTATATCTGTATAGCATTGGCTTTGCCCCACGAGTAGTTACCACCATCTCTATTCTGGGTCCATATACTACATATACAGATGCGAGAAGTCCAGCACCATCAAGTGAACCACCATATATACCAAATATAGAACCCACGGATAAATTCACATCAACCAAACTAGAGCCATCAAGAGGATCATAACATACAATATATTTGCCATCACTATGAAAATTCATAGCGTCTTCTTTCTCTTCGCTCACTATTGCTTTTATGCTTTGAAGTTTCCCAAGCTCACGCTCTATTATCAGGTCACTTTGTACATCTAGCTTTAGTTGTTCTTCGCCTGATGAATTTTCACTTTCACTATATCCCAAATCTGCATTTTTAATAGCATTATCTATCTCTATCGCTATACTTTTTATACTCTCTATGATTTCTTTCATTTTATACCTCTTTCGCGTTATTTATTATCCATTGTGTTACAGTATCTATATCATTCAATGGCAAGATTGTGCTATCGTACCCGCTTACATCTACACTTCCATCTGTCGCAATTGCATTGCAACAATCAATATAATTATCATCAATTTTATCCCTAGCCACGCATATTCTAGGTAGTGGCAATGTTTTTAACCCCTCTACAAGCAAAAAATCAAAATCACCAAACATCTCAATCAACTCTTCAATTGTACTAGTTTTTTGTGAAAAATATGTCGTTCGAGTAGGTGATACCACCGCCACCTCAGCTCCTGTAGAGCTAAACTTATGGCTATCTTTGCCAACGGTATCAAAAACAGCTTTGTCTTTTGGGTCGTGTTTAACTATTGCTACTTTATATTTTTCTAATAATTTTGTAGCAACTTTTTCTATCAGTGTTGTTTTGCCACTATTTGATAATCCCGTGAATGCAATTGCTTTTCTCAATGAAGACCCTTATTTATTTACAAAATTATACTCAAATATTCATTGTAACTATGTTAATATACGATATGAAAATATTTCTTTTGATTTTATCCTCAATTCTAATAAGTGGTTGTGCAACTAAAGACAATCAAGCTCTTCTAGCTGACTTTGGCAATAAAAGCCAAGAACTATCCCAGACCTTGCAGACACAAAAAGTAACTATACTAAACTCAAAAGGTGGTATAGATGGCTTTGTCACGGCACTATATCTGTATGACAAAAGTGGTCGTATCACTACCAATAAAGGCGAAAATGAAAAATTTATCATAGGTGTGTATCATGATAACAGGAGTGATAATATACAAAAACCAACAGTATCACTTTTTGGCATCAAGCCTATTTCTTTCCGCAGTGTAGGCTTTAATGATAAAGCAGTAGAGTCAATACCTCTAAAAAATAAGTGGAGCAGGTATTATGAAGTAACATTTCCACCTTATTCTCTAAATGATGATATGGAACTTAGGCTAGTAGATAGTGAGCTTGGAGTTGTTATGCTAAAATTTTCTAAAGCCCTTAACTTCTCAAAAGATAAATAATCAATTTGCAAATTTAAACACTACTTTTTTTGAACCACTATTTTTGACTTCACCGTCACAATACTTAGACAATTTAGTACCAAAGGCATCTTTGTATTCTGTGCCATTAGTTGCATAGTTAATAGCACTTGTGATTCCACCAAAGTGTGCTGCCATTAGTAGCGATTTTGCTTTGGCTCTATTAGACATATCAATTCCTCTATTTGACAAAGTAGAGTAGTTTCTTTGCAATACCTTATCCATAGCATCCTCTTGTAGCTTTGTGTTACACAAAAAGGCATCTTTGCCTCCTGTTATGTTCCAATTTGATGGATTGTTTACAAAACTATTTAAGCTTTGATTATCTCTCCACATTACCTTAGCTTTTCTGGTCGCTGTTGGCAT
>DZCE01000182.1 GCA_022736375.1 Arcobacter nitrofigilis
ACCAAAGCACCGGTGAGCGCACCGTGTGACAATAACCACTATTATCGTCTTCAAACCAAAGAGTGTTTGCCTCTAGAAAATCCTACCTGGGGATTTCAAGGATTTGCAATACCATCCGATAACGTCTACCCATTGTTAGAATGTACTCAAAAAGCGTTACAGTCTCTTTTAAATGCTATTCCTGCAGAGGGTGGAAAAATTGTGATGCCGGCATGTACGATTCAAATGACAAATGGGATTATAGTTCCCGATAATGTAATTTTAGAAGGCTCGGGAATGGGGAAAACCATTCTTGAGAATAATACCACTTCTAGTAATGCTCCTGCTGCTGCTGTGGCTCTTCTTGGTGAAAATATCATCGTTAGAAATTTTACAGTTGATGGAAATGGTACGACTTTGCTTGGTATCGGTGGTCCTACCGTAAAAGGGAATGTTCTTGTTGAGTTTATCGAAGCAAAAAACTTTACACCCGGGCAAGGTGCAGGCATCTCTTTCTTAAGAAATGATCCTTTGGAAAATTCAAGAATTACTATGAGATATAATATTACATCCAATGGGTTGCATGGGATAGATGTCAAATTATGGACATTGGCAAAAATGCTTATTTATTCAAATGAGTCTTTTGAAAACACTGATTACGGTCTTGATATGAGTACGAATGACAGTATTGAAGTTGCAGGTAATTATTTACACCATAATGCTGTGGCCGGAGCAAAATCACCTCTTGCTACTAATATTATTTATCATCATAACGATATTAATTTTAATACTCAAGCAGGATTGATATATATGGGGTCAAATCCAAATGGTATTATGACTCTTAAAAACAATAATATCACGAATAACACTGGATCAGCATTTGCGGCATGGGATGCTGCTTTGTATCAGTTGATTCTAGTGAATAATAATGTTACGGGAAGTACAGACCGTAACGGATACAGTATTCTAGGAAGCGGAATAACACGAATTGATGTGACAGGAGATCATGGAAATATTTGGACAAATGGAGCCAATACGATTATATACCATTGATGGCTTATTTGGTTATTTATTGCTAAGGATGTCAAATAATGACATAATACGTTATCTGATTCTATTCCCCCTCTCCGCACAACGGCTATTACTATTGGTTTAGCCGCTCTATCTGATTCGTTTTATCAAACAACCCATGATTATTGTTAACATCTTGATTTTTGACGCTGTGCAAAGAAGTGATACTTTAAAATAATCAGGGCTTATACATATGTTCTGGAGATTTTTGTAGATAGTAAATTTAAATTAGTTTAATATTTATGGAGTATATTATTAGAAATGTAATAGAAAGGGTTGAAAATGTTTGATTTCAAAAAACAATTGTATATTCAGCCGATGATCTTTTTAATATTGATCAGCTATTTTATGTCTGGTTGTGGTGGAAGCAGCGGCAGCAATACCGGTACCAATGAGAGCAATACTACCTTGATCGGTGTGGGCAATTTAAGCACCGGAGACGCCTATCCAATCAGCGAGAGCGGAAGTGCAAGCTACTATGTTATCGTATCGGATGATGTGATTTTAGGAGCGAGACTGATTGGAATAAAGAATATTACCGATGCCTATAAAGTTAGCCGAGAGACGTCAGTATGTGAAAGTTTTACCGAGATAGGAGGAGGGGTTTATTCGCTCAATAATTGTAGTGCTAAACCCTCAAAAGTTATAGCGTTCGGAGGTTTTATTGATTTAAATGGAGATAGTGAGTTCGATACTAATGAAGCGGCTCAGAGTAGTCCATTGATAGTCGATACTAGTGTATTGGATGACG
>DZCE01000183.1 GCA_022736375.1 Arcobacter nitrofigilis
TTCATTTCGCTACTAGTATCACCAAAAGATAGCGTTGAAGCTACCACACATGAAAGTAGTATTTTTCTTTTCATTTTCTCTCCCTTATTTTGTTTTACATATTAAGTTTATTCTTTTTTTTCTTAATTATATATAAATTGCATTTTTTTATATAAATTTTTACTATATTAAAACATAGTTTCAAATTTATAACATTTTGCATATATTTCACTATTGATAGTCATATATTTTATTTATATATTAATTATGGGTTTATAAAAGGAAAAAAGAAGTCACAAAAGCCATACATAGCTTTTGTATATTATTATTTTATGAAGTTCTAAATCAGTATGAGTATTGTATGAAAAATCTCAAATCGCTTGCTTTGATATCAACTTCAGCTGGTGCCACCCATCCAGCACATCTAATACTTGGTGTGTAGTCGTGCATCAGATATGTATATCTAGCTTGACCAGTTAGATTATCAATACCAAAGAGGTTAAAGTTCCAATACGCCTCAAGCGCATCACCTCTAACAGCCACTTTAGATCCAATAGCAGTATCCTCAGCCCATGTCATAGGAGTCCAGTATTTAGAGCCATGATTATACTCTACGCCAAATTTTCCTTTTTCAGTGATCATATCAGGGAATGTTGCACCCACCCAATATGAATAGCCAGTCTCGCTATCTTTTGATCCCAATAGTTCATGACCACTACTTGGCATATATCTTGTAGTTGCGACAGATGCAAACGCTGTAGTGTTATCCAAAAAGTCACTAATCCCACTACCAATACCATCTACTTGCAATGAAAGAGCTGTTAGATTTGCAGTCCCTGCATCGACAGAAGTTGTGTTTGGTATTATTGTTGTATTTGCACCCTTGGTGTTAAATATTGTTGCATTTTCAAACATTAAATTATATTGCCCGTCGTTATACAAGCTGCCCAACGCAACTAGATAATCTACATTTTCATTAGTATCTCCATCAGCTTGTGCATAAGGCTGATAACCGCCAACACTATCAAAAAGCGTCTCTATTCCGCCAGTATGTGCTCTTCCATAGACAAGCTTCAGGTACGAACCTGTGGTGAAGTATTTATCAGTATCCACTTTGAACATCACGCCATCAACTTCCATGTTTGTTATGTGTGCCAAAGGCGAACCAGGCTCTTGTCTATTTTCTCTATGATTTGCTAGGAAACCGTCTGTTGATTGTCTTCTTCCTATACTAAAGTTGTATGGCAATCCATCAACTCCTAGCGTATCAGAATAGACAAAATATGCTTGTCTAAGTCTAAATAGAGTATCATCAGCTTTTGATGAACCATCCCAAGTTTTCAATGCAGTGTCTTTAGCATAAAGTTCACCACCCCAAATTCCATACATTGCAAGCTGACCATTAAAAGTTAGTTTTTCATGAGGCTGGGCTTTCATATTTAGATAAAGTCTGCTTGTGAGCAAACCGTCATTCGATGCACTAGTTCCAGATAAATCATGCACACCAGTAGTATCTTTATATGAGTATTTATCATAGTCATAATTTATAAAATCCACACTATTTCTAAAATCCATGCTCCATTTTATATTATCAAATGCATCATGTTTTTTAACCTCTGCTAGAGTTTTATCCATCTTTTTGATTTTTGCACCAACGCCAGAAAGCTCATCAACCTTTGCTTCTGACGCTGCTAATTTTTCCTCAAGTATTCTCACTCTCTCTTCGAGTGTCATCTTCTTAGCTTTTTTAGCCTTCTTTGTAATTTTACTTGTCACTTCACTACTGTTAGTGTCTATAGCCTCATCAGCAAAGCCAGC
>DZCE01000184.1 GCA_022736375.1 Arcobacter nitrofigilis
TGATGAAAAGAAATTTCAAGATTTGCTTGAGCAGATCAATAGAGTGCATCTTTGAAAACAAGAGAATGGACTTGTCCATCATGCGGCGCGTTAAGATCGAGAGACATAAACGCTGCCAATAATATAAAAAGAGTTGGGGGCATCAACTCTTGCAGGAGAGACTATAAGACCTACTTTTGTAGGCGAGTCTCGATGATAGCAGAATCCCCCCGCCTTTAGGTGTGGGGAGTGTGTCAAGATTGGCAACCTAACAGTAACAAAATCTCATAACCAGCTTTCAACTCCTTATTTTTGTGGTATAAGCTCAGGGAAAATATAGGATGCAAAATGAGCATTAAATTTTAAACGTATCGCACTTTTAGGTGTGTCTGATTCTATAAAATCCATTTGTATCAACTCTCTTATAAGCGTTGTCGCTGTTCTCTCTTTGGTATGTATGATATCCATTACCTTACCCCTAGGTACTTCACCTACCATAAGTAACTCTTTAAAAAGCAACTCACTATATTTTGGAAGTGGCTTTGTGTTAAACAATCCTTCTTTAGAGAGACGCACATAGCTCTCTATGCGTTCATGTAAAGAGTGCATTTTTAGGCTTTTGTTCATAAAGTCTACTTGGTCTAGGGCTACTTCAATCATAAATTTTATATAGGAGATAAACGCTTTGGTCGAGAGCGCTCCTCTGCCATCTAGATCACCCTGCCTTACCATATCCGCCAAAGCCAGATTGCGTTTATAATCTTCCGAACGCCTAGAGAGTCCTCTTGATATATTCCAAAGTCCATAGCCTTCTAAGTGCATACTTGAAAAAATGCCATCAAGCACCAGCCTAGCGGTTCTTCCGTTGCCATCAAGAAAAGGGTGTATCCACATAAGTCTATGGTGAGAAGCCAATGCATAAATGATTTGTTTGGCTTGTGTCGCATAGCTTGGTACTCTGTAAAGGAGTTCATATTTGTTCATGAAACTTGGAATATCATTATAATCAGGAGCTATGTGTTGTCCTACTCGTACATTATGTTCTCTTAGTTTCCCAGGTATCATCTCAATAATGGTGTGGTTCTCTTTATCTTCAATTTGTAAAAAGTGGACCATGTCAGGATGTGAATAAAGTTCACGATGTACATCTAAAATAAAATCTCTACTATAAGGCGTTTGTCCTTGCTCAAAATAGTTCTCTGCATATTTTTGCGCTTCTATATGCGCGAGAGAGAGTTGCTGAAGCTGTTTCTCTTTTGAATCACCAGAAAACTCTTGCCTGGTAGCCCTCTCTATGTCTATAGGATGTGTGCCTTCTGATTCGATTTGGTTAGAATAATAGCTATTTACTTTTCTAAGTAAATCTTTTATGCCAAGAAGCACTTGTGGGGCATACGATCCAGCAAGTGAAGCACTTTTTATACAAAGCTCCTCTGCCATAGAAAGAAGTTCGGCATCTATGTTTCCTTGATTGTCATTAGGGAGCAAAGGGGTGAAATCCAAAACAAACTCCTTTTAAGAGTATTATAGCATAAAATTGCGGATTTATTTGCGAATAAAAATATTCATATAGTAGCCTATATTTAGTAACCTATGCCAAAAATATGTATATTTACAAGATGATTATTGCGGATTTATTTGCGGACAAAGGAGACAAAGACAAAGGGACAAAGGGGTCAGGTAATGCTGGTGCTGCACTATAGAGTTAAATCATGCGACCGTAAATTGAGTGATTAAGAGGAACAGTGAGAAATTATAGCATTAGCATTACCTGACCCCTTATACTATATTCAATTTGCATATAAAACAATCTTTT
>DZCE01000068.1 GCA_022736375.1 Arcobacter nitrofigilis
CTTACTGTATCTCCATTTGCCCCCTGTCCAGCTCCATTAAAGATATTAGCATCATTACCATTCCCATAGAACTTATCATCAAAACTACTCCCGATAACATTCTCAATAGAAACTAAAGTATCACTCCCTAGTTCTCCACCTATCACTTGTTCTACACCCAAACTACTCAAATTTACTATTACACCTGTTCCAGTTGCATCACTAAAATCAGCAGTATCTATTCCATCACCACCATCTAAATAGTCGTTATTCGCCCCACCTCGAAGTGTATCGTTTTGCAATCCACCTTTGAGGGTATTTTTATTGATATCCCCTATCAATGTATCTACATAGTTACTTCCTGTAAGATTTTCAACAGAAGCCAAAGTATCAAAATCGCCACTTTTTACCTCTTGCGCTGTGAGGGTTGCAAGATTTACTTTTACCCCGCCAGTATAAGCTTCATAACTTACAGTATCGCCATTTCCAGCAGTATTTGTCCCCCCTGTGATACTATTTGCTACCGCTTCATCTTTCATAATAAAACTATCACTATTTATTCCACCAGTGATATTTTCAATACTTATTATGGTATCGGTTCCATCGCCAGTGATAGTTCCTGTATGAAGATTTGCTGTTATTACTTGATCTGAATAATCATATTTTACAGTATCACTTCCACTACTTCCACCATCAAATCTATTATTTTCACCATCTCCTCTAAAAATATCCGCTCCGCTAGTACCTATAATATTTTCAATATTAGAAATTGTGTCTGTTTGTAAAGCTGTGAGAGTATCGCCAGTTACAAACACTTTTGAGATTCCATCTTGTAAAGTAACATCTACATAATGTCCAGCTTCAATAAGAGCAAAATCTAAAGTATCAATATTATCTCCACCATCAATAACATCACTTCCATCATCTTTGCTTGTAGCTACAAAAGTATCATCTCCAAGCTGACCATAAAGGTTATCAACACCTGCTCCACCTGTTAAAATATCTTTATCATTTCCACCTTTAAAGATATCTGCTCCCGAACCACCAACAAGTGTATCTTTATAGTTTGTACCGATTATCTCTTCGATATTTGTTGCACTATCAGTTGTACTACCTTGTCCCACTTTTGTAATTGTATAGGTAAGCCCATCTCCACTTGTAGCCAAAGTGATTTTTTCCGATTCTCCACCATAAGTTATAGTGTCATTTCCACCTGCTCCACCATCTATAACATCAGTTCCACCACTACTATTGATAATGTCATTTCCACCAAGTCCACTGATACTATTAGCGACACTACTTCCTGTAATATTATCATTTCCACTTCCACCTTTAACATTTTCTATAGATTTGAAAAGGTCACTATCTCCTGTTGCTGTATCTTCTGCAGTAGCTAAATTGATTGTAAGATTTGCACTATAGTTTTCATAACTAACCGTATCACTTCCACTTGTTCCACCATCTATAAGATTTGCGATATTTGTTTTTGCTCCAGCTGTTCCAGCTTGTAAAATAATAGTATCATTTCCAGTTCCACCAATAACATTTTCAAAATTCTTGATAACATCTGTATCACTTCCACTTGAAACACTAACTGTCGCTGTCTCACTTTGAAGATTGATAGTTGTATTAAAATTTGTGTATGCATAACTTACGGTATCAACATTACTTCCACCATCAAGATAATCATCTCCAACACCACCACTTAAAGTATCATCTCCATTTTCACCTAAAAACGAATCAGTAGTTGCTATTAGACTATCTCCACTCATTAAATCATTAAGAATAGAACCTCGTACAATTTCAACTTCACTCACAGTATCACTTGGTGTATTATCATAACCTTTTTTCTTAACAGTATAAATAGCTCCTGCTGATGTAAGTTCTATACTATTTGTTATTTGATTTCTATAATCAGCGGTATCAATTCCAGCTCCACCAATAATATTATCTGCCCCATCACTTGCTTTAATAGTATCTTCATCGCTTCCACCATTAAGGATATTTGCACCACTACTTCCTGTTAAAATATCTTTACCAGTCCCACCTGTAAGATTTTCTATATTTGAAAGAGTATCCCAATCTTCGCTACCACTTATAATCCGTTGTGCAGTTACTAGTCCCAAATCTACAGTAACTCCAGCAGTGTAATGTTCATAACTTATTGTATCTGTGTCACTACTTCCATCTATAATATTTACAGTATCTCCAGCTTTCATTTTAAAAGTATCAACCTGTGATGTTCCAAAAATATTTTCAACTTCACTCATACTATCTACAACACCATTGATTGTAATCTCTCCAGTTGAAAAGTCAACTAACGAACCATAAGTTGTTTGATAATTCAATTTTATCGTATCACTTCCAGCTCCACCAACAATGGTATTTTCTTCACTATTAAGGGTAAAAGTATCATCTCCAGCTGTTCCAGTTACATTTTCAATATTAATAACTGTATCACTTGCTTTCCCCTCATTATTAACAGTGATATTGATATTTCCTGTTGTGAGATTTGCAACAATTTTATCGCTAGAAGTTGTTAAGTCACTATAGTTAACGGTATCCCCATTCGTTTCACTTCCCTCTCCACCATCAAAAGTATTTGCTACAAGATTATTTCCTCTAAAGGTATCATCAAATACTGAACCTATAATATTTTCAATATTTAAAAGTGTATCAACCCCTGTACTTCCACCACCTTGTGCTGTTGCTGTTTTTGTAGCACTATATAAATTTACATCTACCCCAGCTACCGTTGCTTCACTAAAATCAGCTGTATCAATATCATCTCCACCATTGAGAATATCGTTTCCACCTCGACCTTGAAGTGTATCATCTCCAGCACCACCAAGTAAAATGTTAGCTCCACCGTCTCCTTTAAGGGTATCAATATCTCCACTTCCAGTAAGATTTTCAATCCCTGCTAAAGTATCCACATCTCCAGATTTTACCGCTTGTCCACCTACAATAGCTAAATCAACTTTTACACCACTTGCATAAGCTTCATAACTTACAGTATCTCCAGTTCCAGTTGTATTTGTTCCCCCTGTAATACTATTTGCTACAAGTTCATCTTTTAAAATAAAAGTATCACTGTGTGTTCCCCCTACAAAGTTTTCAACATTCGCTATCGTATCATTTCCATCTCCACTGACCGTTCCAGTAGATACATTTACACTTATAGCTACTGCTTTATCAGATAAATCAAGGGTATCAACTCCCCCTTTTCCGTCATATGCATTATTAAAACTATTACTTCTAAAGATATCAGCTCCAGCTCCACCAATAATATTTTCAATCCCCGATGTTGTGTCTGTACTTACTGTAGAATTGTCAGATGTAAGTTTCGTATAAACTTCACCATTTGTATTCACTTCAACATAATGTGTTGCTGTTAAAACACTATAATCAACCGTATCACTATCATCTCCACCATCAATAATGTCATCTCCATCAGTTGCACTCGTTGCTATAAAAGTATCAGCTCCAGCTCCCCCTTGAAGATTATCAACTCCATTATTTCCAGTGATACTATCAGCACCACCACCAGCGATAAAAGTATCAATACTATCACTACCAATAAATAAATCAGCTCCACTACTCCCTTTAATTATCTCGATTCCAACTAATTTATCAAGTCCACCCTCTCCATCATTTAACACTTGGTACCCATTTGTTCCAATTGCAGTTGAAGGTGTTTTGAGGTTTATAGAGATTCCAGTTGAAAGATGGGAATAATCAGCGATATCTCCCGTTGTATCAGCTCCACCATCAAGGATATCATTTCCACTATCCCCTCTTAAAATATCGTTTCCAGCTCCACCTAGAAGTTCATCATCTCCAGCAGCACCTCTAAGGACATCATCTCCATCGATTCCTGAAATTGTATTATTGTCTCCATCTCCATACAGGCTATCATTTCCAGTTCCACCCTCAAGATTTTCAACATTTTTGATAGTCAAACTTCCAGCATTTGTAATTTGTGCTGTTGTGGTTGCAAGATTTACATTAACTCCAGTAGCATTAAAATTAAAACTTACGAAGTCTCCATTTGTTTCTCCACCTTCTCCACCATCGATATAATCATCTCCACCATTTCCAAGAAGGGTATCATCTCCATCCATACCAAAAAGTGTATTTTTTGATGTTGTCCCTGTGATAGTATCATCCAAATTTCCACCAATTGCACCCTCTATCCCTAAGAATGTAGTACCAGCAATATCAGCTCCATCAAGTTTAAAACTATTTGTTTGAAGATTTACATTTACTTTTTTTGTCGTTGCTATTTGAGAAAAATCAACCGTATCAACTGCTGTATCCGCACTTGAAGCTCCATCATATACAGTTGCACTATCTCGAACAATAAAAGTATCAGCACCTACCCCACCAATAAGACTATCCGTCCCAGAACTTGCTCCAGCACCATCAAGGGTATCATCTCCAGCACCACCTATCAAAGTATTTGCCAAAAGGTCTCCAGTAATAGTATCATGCAAAATTCCACCAGTAACATTTTCTATATTTTTTAAAATATGATCACTTACACTTGCTCCAACATTTACATAAGCATTGCCACTACCATTTAAAGTTACTACTATATTTTGACTAGCATCACTATAATCAACTGTATCTATCCCCGTTCCACCATCAATAGTGTCCCCAAAACTTTCCCCATTTGACTCAATAATCAAATCATTATCACTTCCCCCATCAATAGTGTCACTTCCAGCTCCACCATTAATAGTATCATTTCCAGCTCCACTTGAAATACTATTGGCACCAATATTTCCTAGAAGTGAATCACTTAAATTTGACCCAATAATATTTTCTATATGAACAATCGTATCTGTTCCAAAAGTGCTATGGATTGATTGTGCTAAACCATTATTTAAAGCAACAATAACCCCCTCAACTGTTCTTCCACCAGTTGCATCAGCACTTATCGTAATAGTACTAAAATCAATCGTATCTGACCCATTGTAACCATTGATATAATCATTTCCATCGTTTGCTGTCCCTACAAAAGTATCAGCACCTATTCCACCATAGAGGGTATCATTTCCACTGTTTCCAGTGATTTTGTCATCACCATCATTTCCATAAAAAGTATCAATTAAACTACTACCATTAAGTGTATCATTGCTATCAGACCCTTTAATTGTCTCTACATTGACAATAGTATCTGTCCCACCATCATTTTTTGTCACCGTATAAGTGATATTTGATCCATCATCAGTTGATGTTAAAATTATTTTACTTGTAGCAGTTGTATTGATTTCATCGCCAAGATTGATACTATAATCAGTCGTATCTTCTCCATTTCCACCATCAAGTCTATCATTCCCCGTACTTCTATAAAAGATATCAGTTCTATCTTTCCCTTCTAAAGTATTATCTGCACTATTCCCAATGATAATATCATTATTTTTACTTCCTAGAACATTTTCTATACCAGTAATAGTATCACTTCCAACTTCATCATTCAAACCTAAATCACTAGCTATTCCAGCTTCAAGGTTAACTCTTACCCCTTTTGTAGTAGTGGTACTCTCAATATAAGAGTAATCAACATAATCTTCTAAATTATTATCATTTGCATTTGCTGTTGTTTTATTTCCACCATCAATAAAGTCATTACCTTTTCCACCAGCAATAGTATCAGCACCATCGCCACCTTTGAGGGTATTGTTTCCAGTACTTCCAATAAAACTATCATTTGCACTTCCACCAATGATATTTTCAATCCCATAAATTGTATCTGTTTCACTTCCCCCAACAGTAAGAGTTCCCCCCTCACTAAGAGTTCCGCTAAGGATAGTTGTTCGTAAACTATAATCAACTGTATCATTTAAACTCACATCAGTTGTATCAGTCCCACCATAAATAAGATCATTTCCAGTACCACCAGACAAGATATCATCCCCAGTACCACCATAGAGTGTATCTACTCCACTACCACCATTTAAGATATCATTTCCAGCAAGTCCTTGAAAAAAGTTTCCAATATAATCACTGCTATCACCAATAAGAGTATCATCTCCACTTGAACCGATAATATTTTCAATTCCATAAAGGGTATCAACACCCCCAGCTCCATCATCAAGGACATAACCGATATTGAGACTACTATCATTATCATTGTCTCCATTATTAAGACCATTATAATTTACTTTTATCCCAGTAGTAATTGTTGAATAATCAACTGTATCTACATCACTATCAGTATTTCCAATAATCACTCCATTATCAATAAGAGATACCCCTCCAATAAGAGCATCATCTCCAGCTCCACCTCTAAAAGTATCACTCCCTTGATTTCCTATTAAAGTATTATCACTTTCATTTCCAAAAATAGTATCATTAACAGTTCCCCCTGCAAGATTTTCAATATTTAAAATTTGAATATTTCCAGAAGCTCCACCATCTTGATAATTTCCAACTTCTCCATCACTATCATTAAAAATATGCCCATCATTATCATCACTACTATAAGTAAGTCCTAAATTAATTTTAACTGCTGTTGTAGCATTTTGATAACTGACAAAATCTTCATCTCCAAGTCCACCATCTAAAATATCAAAATTAGTTCCAGTAGCCCCACCACCATCAAGAGTGTCATTTCCTTCTCCACCTTTAATGATATTTGCTCCAGTCGTACCTGTAATAGTATCATCCAATCCACCACCAATAATCCCCTCGATACCAAGGAAAGTTGTATCCATTACCTCATTCCCATCAAGAGAAAAGGCATTTGTAGAAAGGTCAACCATTAACTTTTTAGTAGCAGCAACAATAGAAAAATCAGCGATATCTACTGCACTATCAGCTCCTGTTGCCCCATCATAAACAGTAGCACCTGTACTTCTTACTAAAAATGTGTCACTACCAATACCACCAATGAGACTATCATTTCCGTTATTTCCATCAAGTGTATCATCTCCAATTCCACCCCAAAGAGTATTTGTACCACTATCTCCCGTGATAGTATCCTTTCCACTTCCACCAATAATATTTTCTATTGCAATAACTCTATCTTGTTCTGTTGCACCAATAGTAAAAAGTGAACCATCAGCATCACTTTCTAAAGTTCCAACAATATTCTCAGTTCGTAAACCAAAATCAGCTGTATCTCCAGTCAAAACCGAACCATCACTATAAGCGGTATTATCACCACCTATGACAGTATCATTACCAAGTCCGCCACTTAGGGTATCGTTACCAGCACCACCTGCTAAAGTATTGACGAAACTATCTCCCATCATAGAATCATTATTTGCCGTTCCAATAATATTTTCTATATTTTTAATACGGTCATCATTATTATTAGTCCCATTATCCAATGCACCAACAGTTACAACTGCTACATTATCTTGATTGAGGGTTACTTTTATCCCTTCTGTAGTTAAATTAGCGTCACTATTAATTATCGCACTATAATCAGCAGTATCACTCCCCTCACCACCATCATAATAATCTGAACCATCCAAGATGACACTTGTTTTAAAAGTATCATCCCCTTTTCCACCTAAGAAGCTATCATTATTATTTCCACCCGTAAAAGTATCATTATGATCACTTCCAAAAACCACTTCTATATTTTTGAGTGTATCTGTATCAAAGGTATCTGTAACAGTATTGTGAAAGCCTTTTTTTTCTACATTGTATTCATTTGTATTTGATGTTAAAATAATTATTGCTTGTTCTTTTGAATAGTTCGCAATATCTATATCTGGTGTACTAGCACTATCAACTCCACCATCAAGTGTGTCAACCCCTCCACTTGAGTAAAGGGTATCGCTCCCCTCTCCACCGTTAAGAGAATTCTCCCCAATAGAACCTGTCACAATATCAGCATAATTTGACCCAACAAGATTTTCAATATCTACTAAAGTATCTATATCAGCAGTAACACCACTCCCTTGTACAGTATTGATACCATCTTGCGCTCCCAAATCAACAGTAACACCTCTTCCAGCAACAGCGCTATATTTTTCATAACTTACCGTATCAATAGTTTTCTCATCATTTTCATCGATACCATCTCGTCCATCTATTTTATTAGCTATTGCACCAGCTTTCATAATGATAGTATCGTTATGTTTACTCCCAATCACATTTTCAATAGATTTTAAGGTATCAATATCGCTAACACTTACAGAAGCTGTCCCATCAGTCCCATCTCCATGTAAGTCAATAGTCACTCCACCAG
>DZCE01000069.1 GCA_022736375.1 Arcobacter nitrofigilis
GAATTTTGTGCTGTAAATAGACCTGCATACGATGATGTTGCTGATAACTTTGAACAATATAAGGGGCGATAATGTTTATTTCATATTTATTTACCAATATAAAAAATGTTTTTTGGACATGGATAATATTGACATTACTAAATCAGATTATTTTTTTTGGTGCATGCTTGGCACCATATTGCATATTGGCATCTATACCTCATGTTAGCTTAATTACTTTTGGCATAATGTATGTTTCATATAAAATAGCCCTAACAACCTATGATCCAAAAACGGGGTATAACTATTTGGGGTACGATAAAGATGGTTATGATATAAATGGCTATGGGCGTGACGGATATGACCGTAATGATTATGATGTTAAAGGGTTTGATCGAGATGGTTATGATCGAGATGGCTTTAATAAATTTGGATACGACGAAGATGGTTATGATATAGATGGCTATGGGTGTAACGGATATGATAAATATGGTTATAACCAATATGGCTATCAACGAGATGGTTGTGATCGTGATGGCTACAACAGAAAAGGAATTAATCGTAATGGTAAAGACAGACTCGGAAAAGGTTTTTTCGGAAGAATGTTTTCAAGCAAAGAGCATGATGAGAAGATTTGTAAAATGAATGAAGAGGCGATTAAGAAAAATACCGCAGCTCAATCTGATGCTAAAAAGATGGAAATAATAGCTAAAGCTAATGCTGCAGCTAGACCTATTAATGCTAGAATAACTAAGTTAGGCGACATTAAAAGAGATAGACTTACTAAACAACACCTTCAAGAAATAAAAGAATTGGAAGCTAGGATAGACGCAAGACGAGCTGCTGCAAAAGCAGCAGAAATAGATCCTAAAGCTAAATAATACAGCTCAATCCTCACTCTAACCAGTGGGGATGATGGCGATGATGTTTTTGATGCCAATGGCTGCTAGTATAGTGCGAATGACCATAAGTCGTAATCGTGAATTTATGGGCATGGGTGGCTCTATAAAACAACTATTTAGCACACACCCAACTACTGAGCAGAGAATAGAGAGACTTGAGGCGTTGAAGTAATATACGATATTGACATTTCTATTATTATATGGTAAAGTATGGCAAATATATTATAAAAGGGTGCCTAAATGACTAAAAAAATGACTATCACACTTGAAGAGAGCCTTATTGAAGAGATTTGTGATTTTTCACTACAAAGCGGGAAGAAAAAAACTCAAGTCATCAGAGAAGCTCTGCAAGATTATTTCGATATAAATGCAGTCACAAAAACTTTACAAGATTACAAGATTGGAACACTACAAAGCATCAAACATAGCGATGTGAGAAAATCACTTGGCTTATGATATTGAGTACGACCCCAAGGCTATAAAACAACTCCAAAAACTAAATCCATCAATAGCTACAAATATACTTAATGGTATTGAGGAGTTTGCCACTATTCCTATGCTTACCAAAATAAAGAAACTCAAAACTCCATTTGATGGAGCATATAGGCTTAGGCTTGGAGATTTTAGAGTAATATTTTACCAAGAGAATAATTTAATGCTAATATCAAAAATAGCACATCGCAAAGAGGTGTATTAAAAATGATGTTTGTTTTTAAAAACTACATATGTGGTCAAAATTAAAAAAATCCAATAAATCCTTTAATAATTCCCCATGGGAAAATTGTAACCACAAATAAAAACGACCAAAACCCTTCATGCAGGGACATATAAACTCCATGTATGTAACAAGCCGATAGCAATAGCCAAATAAATATACCAAAGATTTCTTTCATTTTATCTCCATTATTGAATAAAGTTGTTCATTCTAATATCATTCTACCCCTCCCCATTAAAGCAACCTTAAAAATAAATTTATTATTAAATTAGTTTTTAAAAGCTGGATTCCGTATGAAGTACAAAATGACGAGAGTAAGGAGGAGCCCAGTCATTCTGAATTTATTTCAGGGTTCAAGAGATTCCGTATCAAGCACGGAATGACTCAAATAATTTCATAGTGACAATCTCAACAATCAAGTATCACCAAAATATAAATATGCTATAATTCTACTCATGAAATATATTACACAAAATCTTTTAAATGCCGCTCCTAGTGAGGTGGCATAATGTCACCATTTGCACTTCAATTATCACTTGGCTGTCTAGCTTGTGATGTGGAACTTGAAGATAGAAATGCCTTTAATGCATTACAAAAGATAGGGGCAATTACAGCTGATAATAATGGTCTATTTACTCTCACTTCACTTTACCGTGTGGGAACTTTGTATACGAATAAAGATGGCAAAGGTTTTGTAGAAGCTATGCACAAAGCAGAGGCTGATTTGCTAATAGAGAGTGAAAATCTTGGAGATGCAAAAGCTGGTGACTTGGTAGTAGCCAAAAGAATAATGGCAGCAAGAGGTAGAGCAAGTGGAAAAATAATCCTAATAGCTCAAAAAGCGTATATGTATGCTTTAGCATATACACATTATGATGAACTAGGAAATTTTTCTATTTTATCCTTGCGTACTGGTGAGCCAACTGTTGCTACAATGGATGGTGTAGATTTAAAGATACTAAAATCTGGAACTGTATTAAAGATAGATATAGATACTGATAAGGTGAGTGAAATAATTGGCACGCTTGATGACCCGAAAATCGATGAAAAATTATCACTTCTGCTTTTTGAGCGTGAAGATGAATTCCCAGCCGATTGTCTAGAACAAGCCAAACTTGTTCCGCTAGAAGTAGATAGAAATGACTATCCAAATCGTGTGGATTTAACAGATTTAGATTTCTGCACGATTGACCCTGTGACTGCCAAAGATTTTGACGATGCCATCTATTTTGACACTAAAGAGTATGTGCTTTATGTGGCCATTGCTGATGTTAGCCATTATGTGGACTATTTCTCTCCTATTGATATAGAGGCGAAAAAACGAGGGTTTACCACATACTTACCGCATAAATCATTTCCAATGTTACCACGAGAGCTTAGTGAAAATCTATGCTCACTAAAACCTCGTGTTGATAGACTAGCTTTTGTCTCCAAAATCACTCTCGATAGAACCACACTAAATGCTACAAAAGAAGAGTTTTTCGAGGCAGTAATCCACTCAAAACATAGATTTAACTATGAAGATATAGATAAACTATTAGAAACGAAAGGTGCTAATGTGACTGGGGTAGTGGCTCATCTATGGGAGAGCTTAATGCCACTTTATGCAATTACCCAAAAACTTAGAGCTACTAGGCTAAAAGCTGGTTTTGACTTTAGGAGTGAAGAGATAAAACTCTCTATTGATAGTAATCATCTACTAAAAAGTACACAAGCCGAGACAGGAACACCGTCACATTCCCTAATAGAAGAGTGTATGCTACTAGCCAATATGGCTTCAGCTAAGCGTTTTACAGGTGATAATGATAGTGTGTTCAGAATTCATGAACCACCTCAGCTATCCAAAATAGAAGAGTTACTCACTGAACTCGCAACTGTGGGTATTTTTGTAGATAAGTATGAAGATTCTCCATCTCTTATTAGAGCAATACAAAAAGAGGCTGGTGTACTAAATATAGCAAATGAAGTAGACGGTATGATAATAAAATCACTAAAACAAGCCTCGTATGCTCCTACAAATGTAGGGCATTTTGGGCTTGGATTTACCCATTATAGCCATTTCACTTCACCCATTAGAAGATACAGCGACCTAATACTTCATAGGCTAATCAAGGCACAATTAGACCAAGATGCTGCGGAGCGTGATTATCTACTTCGAAATATTATACCTCTTTGTGCTAGAGTAAGTGAGCTTGAACGCAAGACCACAAAGTGTGAATGGGATTTTAGGGATCGTAAGTTTGCTAGATGGGCAGAAATGAAGAAAGGTGAAATATTTAAAGCTCATATCATAAAAGCTGGAGACGATGCGAGAGCAATACTAGAGTGTGAGATGAGTGGAATTACTGTTAATATTCGTGGCACTGGTCTGTTATTATTTGATAAAGTTGAGCTAGAGATTAAGGAAGTTAATATTGCACAAGCGACCATCATGTCATCATTTATCCGTAAACTTGAATTTGATTTAATGGAGCTTTAATGTATCCAAATGTATTAGAACAACAGATTCAAAAAGAGTTGCCAAAAGCACTATTTTTATATGGTAGCAATCCTTATATGCAAGATTTTTACATAGAGCATTACATTGAAAAACTTGATGCAAAAAGTGATACTCTAAAACTATATTTTGATGAGTGGGATTTCCCTGTTGCTAAAGCGTATCTTTCGCAAAGCTCACTTTTTGGTGGCACAAATCTACTAATTATAAAACACAATAAATCTGTGCCAAAAAAAGAGCTAGAAGAGCTTATAAAATATACACAAAATAGTACTGATACATATATTTTATATTGTGGATATTATGATGATTTTAAAGATGCTAAATCTATAGAGTCACTATTTAATGATAAAAATGGATCTGTAAAAGTTCGTTTTTTTGAGCCAACTCAAAATGAAGCTATAAAAATATTAACCCAAAAAGCCAAAAGCTTAGGAACACAAATAGAGCAACACGCACTCTCTCATCTATTAATTCTTTTAAACCATAATATTGCTCTATGTGTAAGTGAGCTTGAAAAACTAAATATCTTGGATAGGGTTGTAAGTGAAAAAGATATTGATTATCTGGTTCACTCAAATGCTCCATTGTCTGTGGATAGTATGATTATTGATCTGTTTAACAAAAAGCCTATCGTTGATAAACTAAATACCTTACTTGAGCTTGGTAACGATACTGGTGATATTTTACGAAGTTTGGAAAAGTTTATCAATGAGCTATTAATGTTTCAAGCATATATCAAGTTAAATGGTTCAGTTAATGCTGTTGAAATACTTGGATATTCTCCACCACCTCAAATATTAAATGCAAAATCAACTATGGCAAATTCCGTTAAATCATCAACATTACTAAAGATTTTTGAGATGGTTTTAGAGCTTGGTACGGAGATACGAACAACATCAAATCCACAAAAAGAGACTCTACTATTCGCTACTATAATAAAGATGCAAACGCTTCTTTAAGCATAAATATGATATAATTATTGTTCCAAAATTCTTGCTCTAATCTCCTTGGAGTCATTCATGACTAGGGGATTTTGGCTATAAAACCAAAGGAAATAAATGAATTGTTATGAAACACTTTTTGTCATTAAAGCGACACTAACTGAACAAGAAATCGCTGCACAAATTACAAAAATTAAAGATGTGCTAGCTAAAGAGGGTGGCGAACTAGTTGCTACTAATGATATGGGTATGAAAAAATTAGCTTACCCTGTTGAAAAACAACTTAGAGGCTATTACACGGTACTTTACTATAAAGTTAATGGTGCATCTATTACTGAAATTGAAAGAAATTTGAAAATAAATGAAGATATTATTAAATTCCTTACAATCAAATACGGTACTAAAAAAGAACTTGTACAATTTGACAAACAAATTGCATCAATAGATAAAGGGGCTAAAAAAGCTCCAATCGAAGCTGATGCTACTGTTACAGAGGAAGTTGTTGTAGTTGCTGAAGTAGTAGAGACTACAGAGGCGTAACCTAAAACTAAGGAGTTGTAATGTTTAACAAAGTAATTTTAGTTGGAAATCTAGCACGAGACATAGAAATCAGATACCTACAAAGTGGTACAGCAGTAGCAAGTACAGCTATTGCTGTTAATCGCAAGTATAAAGGTACTGATGGCACTATGAAAGACGAAACTATGTTTATAGACATTACATTTTGGGGTCGTACAGCAGAGGTAGCAAATCAGTATCTCCGTAAAGGCTCACAAGTCCTAGTAGAGGGTCGCTTGACACTAGAACAGTGGACAGCACAGGATGGAAGCAAGAGAAGCAAACACCAAGTAGCAGTAGAAACATTGCAAATGCTAGGTGGCAAAGATAGTGCAAATAATGCTCCATCACAGTCAAGTGGGTATGATAATAGCCCATCAACCAACTCTTCATATCAAGCTCCAGCAACGCAGCAAACTAAGCAGGCTAGTAGTGTTCCAGAGATTGACATAGACGATGAAGAGATACCATTTTAGAAGGATAACCGATGATGAGAGAAAGAAAGTTCAAAAAAAGACATTGTAAATATTGCGAATTGAAAGTTGATGCTATCGATTACAAAGATGAGAAATTACTTAAATATTCACTAAGCGAAAGATACAAAATTATGCCTAGAAGACTTACAGGTAACTGTAAAAAACACCAAGAGCTTGTAAATGTAGCTATAAAAAGAGCTAGACATACTGCACTTATTCCATATGTTGTAGATACTAAAAATGTAGTTGAGATTCCATTCGAAACTAACACAAGCTACAGATAATCTCCAAAGCTTTTGCCTCTTTGGCGAAGCATTTTTAAATCAAACTTTACTTATTTACTTTGCTTGCAAAGCTTTATTGTCAAGCAAATCCAAAAGCCCTTTTATAACACGATAAATAATCCAAATGCTAACAATAATCCAAATAATAAAAGCAAGCGGTATCAAAACAATAGTTAACATAAGAATAAAGCTTACAATGCCCCATGCCAAACCTATCCAAAAAGTACGTATTTGCCACTCAAAGTGAGATTCTATCCATGTGTCTTTTACATCGTCTTTTTTAACATAATTGATAACTACACCTATTATCCAAGCAATACCTCCAGTTAAGATACCTAAGATTTGTAATCCATAAACAATAATAGCAATATTTTTATTTGGGTCTTGCAAACTATCAACTATTTTATTTTCTTGACTCATAATTTATCCTTTAAACTATTTTGTTATCAATAACCACTTTTATCTTCTCGTATAGAGCTAATATTTCACTTTTTTTACTATAAAAACTATTTTGATTTGCAATCAAATGAGCCGAACTATCCATGATCTCTTCTGCTACCTTTAGACCATTTTCACGCATAGTTGCACCAGTATCTACAATATCTACAATAGCATCAACTAAGCCTACCAGAGGTGCAAGTTCTATTGAGCCATATAGTTTTATAACCTGCACACCTACTGCTTTTTGTGCAAAGTAGTTTTTTGTAATATTTACCATTTTTGTGGCTACTTTTATATCTGGTCTATTCCAATCAAGCTCATCTTCATTTTTAATCCCAATAGCAACTTTGCATTTACCAAGATGCATATCAAGAAGATCAATTACTCCAATCTCTTGCTCTGTAATCACATCAAGACCAACTACACCCAAATCAGCAGCACCATGAGCAACATATGTTGGCACATCTTGATTTCGTACATTTAAAAATCTAAATCCATGAGCCTCAAGTACAAGCTTTCTGCTGTCAAAAGCAAACTCTTCACCAAATATCTTTGAAAATATCTCCAGCGTCTCTTCTGCAATACGACCTTTTGGTAGTGCTATTGTTATCATATGTAATCCTTTAGTGCTTTTTGCAATCCTCTAAATATTAATAATTCATCAAAATTGCTTTGTGGAAAAAAGCCTGATAGCCACTCTCCATCTCCTCCTGTGAAATACAAGGACAAATCGCTAGAATGACTATCTATGACTGATTTTATTGATGAGATTATACCATAGCTTATACTATCTTTGGTTGTAAAGGGCATAGAATTGAGTGAACATTTTGGATTAAAATCTATTTTTAGTGCTTTTGATATCCGCTCATATGCTTCTATATATGCTTTAATTCCTAACAGTATAAAACCACCTTGATATACGCCATCACGCACAATATCAACAGTAATAGCACTCCCCGCATCTATAAATATTCCGTCATCATAACTCAAACAAAGTGCTTTTCTATCCACCCCCATGGTATCATACGCTCCTTGTAATACCAAAAGTGATGAAATATCACTCCATGGCGAACCCTCTGGAGCTACAAAAGAACTATTTACACTTATATAGTTCACAGGTGTATCTTTATAAAGCCTTATCATATCATTTATATTAATATGCGAAACATTATTTCCATCAAATAGATGAACCCTACTGTTTCCAATGTCTGCTAATAACACATTTTCTCCTCTCTAAAATATATTTTTTTATTATACCTACTCATTCCAAACTTTCCAGCCATTATCTTCAAGCAACGCTTTTGCTTT
>DZCE01000070.1 GCA_022736375.1 Arcobacter nitrofigilis
CAAACCCAACCTTAATTCACTTTTAGGTATAATCGCCATTATTTATAACTACACAAAAGAGAATATATGGATTACAAAGAGACACTTCTACTGCCAGCCACAGAGTTTCCAATGCGAGGGAACTTGCCACAAAATGAACCAATAAGATATGCCAAATGGAAAGAAGACGGTGTATATACTCAGATGAAAAAAAACAGAGAGGGGTGTGAGAGTTTTACCTTGCATGATGGTCCTCCGTATGCAAATGGTACTATACACATAGGACACGCTCTAAATAAAATACTAAAAGACATCATTGTAAAATATAACTATTTTCAAGGCAAATCAGTTCGTCTCACTCCAGGCTGGGATTGTCATGGATTGCCAATAGAGCAAAAGGTAGAAGAGGATATAGGCAAGCCAGCCAAAGAGGCTATGCCAGCATCACAGTTTAGAGCCTTGTGTCGTGAACATGCTAGTAAATTTGTAGCTATACAAAAAGAGGGCTTTGAGTCGCTTGGAGTCATTGCAGACTGGGACAATCCATATGTGACTATGGATTTCAAATTTGAAGCTAATATATACCGTACGCTTTGCGAAGTAGCAAGTAAAGGTCTTCTTGTGGAGCGTCATAAGCCGATATTTTGGTCGTGGGCTGCACAAACTGCACTTGCTGATGCTGAAGTAGAGTATCAAGACAAAGAAGACTACTCTATATATGTAGCATTTGAGCTAAGTGATAAAAGCAAAACTGAGCTAGAGATACATGGTAAAGCAGCTATAGTTATATGGACAACCACTCCATGGACCCTGCCAGCTAATAGTGGAATATCTCTAAATCCCGAAGAGATGTATGTTTTGTGCGACAATGGATATATAGTGGCACAAAGTAGATTTGAAGCGATGGTAGAGATGGGCATAGCAAGCCCACATTCTAATCGTTTAATATCAGCAACAGAGCTGGAAAACAAGATAGCAATCAATCCATTAAATGATAGAAATTCAACTATCGTACTAGGTGAACATGTACTACTAGATGGTGGTACTGGATGTGTACATACAGCTCCTGGGCATGGAGAAGATGACTATCGTGTAGGGCTTAAATATAATCTTGAAGTGATTATGCCAGTCGATGAGAAAGGGTGCTACGATGAGAGTGTAGTAGGACTTCATTTGCTTCCAAATGCAGTAGACTTTGTGGGGATGCATATATTTAAAGCCAATGAGCCAATACTAGAGCTTTTGGGTGATGCGTTGCTTCACAAGAGTAAATTTGTACACTCATATCCACACTGCTGGAGAACCAAAAAACCACTTATTTATAGAGCAACTAATCAGTGGTTTATTTCGGTAGATAGCACTCCAGCTGGTGAGAGTAAGAGTCTAAGAGATATTGCAATGGATGAGATAAAAAATACTACATTTTATCCAGCATGGGGACAAAATAGACTTGAAGGTATGATAGAGGGCAGACCAGATTGGTGTATCTCGCGCCAAAGATCATGGGGTGTTCCTATCGCATTTTTTAGGGTAAAGGCAACAAAAGAAGTGCTTTTCGAGACGAAACTTCTGAACTTTACAGCTATGATATTTGATAAGTTTGGATGTGATGCTTGGTACGATATGGATATAAGCGAGTTGCTTTACCCTGGGTGTCCATTCAAGCCAGAAGAGCTAGAAAAGGTTACTGATATACTTGATGTTTGGTTTGATAGTGGTTCTACTTGGAATAGTGTGCTTAAAAGTGGAAATTACGATGCAGGAAATTATCCAGCAGATTTGTACCTAGAGGGGAGTGACCAGCATAGAGGTTGGTTTCAAAGTTCACTTTTGCTAAGCTCAGCAGTAAATCACAAAGCACCATATAAAGCTTTGCTAACTCACGGATTTACCGTCGATGAAAAAGGCGAAAAGATGAGTAAATCAAAGGGCAATGTAGTAGCTCCAGAATCCGTTACAAAAGAGTTTGGTAGCGAGATACTTAGACTTTGGGTAGCGCTTAGTGACTATCAAAGTGATTTGAAAATTTCATCAAATATCCTAAAGCAAACAGCAGAGCAGTATAGAAAAATTAGAAATACATTTAGATTTTTACTAGCCAATATTGATGATTTGGATGCTTTGGTTGAAACAGAACAGTTTGGTGAACTTGATAGATGGATAATGGCAACAGCAAAAAGAGTCTTTGATGAGGTCAAAACAAATTTTGATAATTATGATTTCTTGCGTGGGTTTGCCGTACTGAACCATTTCCTTGTAAACGACTTAAGTTCTCTTTATATGGATATTTGTAAAGATAGACTTTATTGTGACGCCAAAGATGGTAGTGAGCGAAGAGCTGCACAAAGCGTGATGGCTCTTATTGCTAAATCTATGCTTGGTCTTGTAGCTCCTGTACTAACATACACTTGTGATGAGATTTTAGAGTATGCAAATCCTATATTGACTGGTGGAGCAAAAAATATATTTGATTTTGAATATGTAGAGTTACCGACCGTGGTTTCTACTTTGGATATGAATTCATTAATGAGTGTGCGAAATGCATTCCTAGAATCAGTCGATAGCCTTAAAAAAGATAAAACTATTAAATCAACACTAGAAGTAGAGCTAATAACTGACAATAGTGACTTTGGCATAACAAGCAAAGAATTAGAAGATTTCTTTATGGTCTCTGCCATCAAAAATAGTACAAATGGTAGCATATTACAATCATTTGAATTTGATGGTAAAAAGTTTGATATAGCTTTAGCAATTGCTCATAAATGTCCTAGATGTTGGAGATTGCAAAGCGAAACAGAAGACAGATTATGTGACAGATGTGATGAGGTAATCAATGGTTAATCTATTAACACCAGTAGAAACAGAAATGGTCATATGGGCGATAGCATTTGTTTTTTTGCTAGTTGGAATTGGTTTATTGGTTGTTAAATATTATGAAAAAAGATATCATCAGCAAAGAGATAAGGAGCAAAAATGATTACATTAAAAGAAGCACTAAGCAAGTCACATGATGAGCTAAAAGAGATACTAGCAGATATTGAACAAAAAGCAAAAGCTAGTGAGCTTAATGCATATGTGGGATTTGAGAGCAGTGGTGATGGTGTACCAATATTAATCAAAGATAATATTCAAGTAAATGGCTGGAGTGTTACAAGTGGCTCAAAAATACTTCAAGGATATGTTGCCCCATATGATGCCACAGTCATTACCAAGCTAAAAGAAAATGGGCTATCGTGTTTCGGTCGCTCAAATATGGATGAGTTTGCCATGGGAAGCACTACTGAGAGTAGTTTTTATGGAATTACGAAAAATCCTTATGATACGAGCAGAGTACCTGGTGGTAGTAGTGGTGGCGCAGCTGCAGCAGTGGCTGGTGGAATAGCAATAGCAGCACTTGGTAGTGATACAGGTGGTTCTATCAGACAACCAGCAGCTTATTGTGGGTGTGTGGGAATGAAACCTACATATGGTAGAGTGAGTAGATATGGCTTGGGGGCGTATGCATCTAGTCTTGATCAGATAGGACCAATCACACAAAATGTAGAAGATGCTGCTATTTTGTATGACATCATAAAAGGTCATGATGAGAGAGATTCTACAAGTGCTGATATGCCAAATGAAAAAACAATAATTGATGACAATAGAAAACTAACTATCGCAGTTATAGATAATTATATAAGCGAAGCGGACAATGATATAAAAGCAGGATATGCAAAAGCAGTAAAAGCCTTGCAAGATGCTGGACATACAATCATTCATAAAAATATGCAAAATACAAAGTATGATATAGCTACATACTATATCCTAGCAACTGCTGAAGCCGCTACAAATCTAGCACGATTTGATGGTATCAGATATGGATTTAGAGCTGAGTCAAATAATGTATCAGAGTTATACTACAATACACGAAGTGAAGGTTTTGGCGAAGAGGTCAAAAGACGAATATTGCTAGGTAATTTCGTACTTTCAAGCGGATATTATGATGCATATTACCTAAAAGCCCAAAAAGTTAGACATCTAATCCGTGATGAGTTCAATGCTATTTTTGATGAGGCTGATTTGATACTAAGCCCAGTAGCACCGAGCGTTGCACCACTTATTGGAGCAAATCACGACCCATTAGAGATGTACAAAAGCGATATGTACACTATAGCTATTAATCTAGCTGGACTTCCAGCATTATCTTTGCCAGTAGATAAAAATAGCGATGGAATGCCAGTAGGATTACAGCTAATCGCAAAAGCATTTGACGAGCAAGCACTTTTTGATGGTGCTAGTAGTTTGGAAAAACATATTAATTATTAAGGAGATATAATGAGAATAAAACAAAAAGCCCTAACATTTGAAGATGTGTTGCTAGTGCCACAACACTCAACAGTATTGCCAAAAGAGGTAAGTATCAAAACAATGCTAACAAAAAGAGTAAGCCTAAATATTCCAATAGTATCTGCAGCTATGGATACAGTGACTGAATATAAAGCTGCTATTGCTATGGCACGCCTTGGAGGAATTGGTGTAATTCATAAAAATATGGATATAGAGACTCAAGCCTTACAAGTGAGAAAAGTCAAAAAAAGTGAGAGTGGTGTGATAATAGACCCTATCTCTATATCTCCAAACGCAAAAGTGGGTGAAGCTGATGCATTAATGCGTGAATATCGTATATCTGGTGTTCCTGTTGTGGATGACAATAAGGTTTTAGTAGGGATACTCACAAATCGTGATATGAGATTTATTAGCGATATGAATTTGATAGTAAAAGATGTAATGACGCACAACCCATTAATAACTGCAAAAGCAGGTACGACCCTAGAAGAAGCAGCAAAAGTTCTTCAAACTCACAAGATAGAAAAATTACCTATCGTAGATGATGAAGGCAAACTAAAAGGTCTAATTACCATCAAAGATATAGAGAAAAAAGTACAACACCCAAATGCAAATAAAGATGATTTTGGAAGACTTAGAGTAGCAGCTGCTATTGGCGTGGGGCAACTTGATCGTGCTAGAGCGTTAGTTGGAGCTGGTGTTGATGTACTAGTGCTAGATTCTGCTCATGGTCATTCACAAGGCATCTTAGATACTGTACGAGCTATCAAAGCAGAGTTAGATATAGATATCATAGCTGGAAATATTGCCACAGGAGAAGCAGCTCGTGACTTAATCGAAGCTGGGGCTGATGCAGTCAAAGTTGGTATAGGACCAGGGTCTATCTGTACTACTAGAATAGTAGCTGGTGTTGGCGTGCCACAAATTAGTGCAATTGATAATGTAGCTCTTGTGGCAAACGCATTAGGTGTTCCAGTAATCGCAGATGGTGGTATCAAATATAGCGGTGATGTAGCAAAAGCTCTAGCAGTTGGGGCAAGTAGCGTAATGCTAGGTTCAGCACTAGCTGGTACTTATGAGGCTCCTGGTGAGATGATAATGTTCAATGGTAGACAATTCAAAGAATATAGAGGAATGGGAAGTTTGGGCGCTATGAGCCAAGGAAGTACAGATAGATATTTCCAAGAAGGCACAGCAGCAGACAAGCTGGTCCCTGAGGGAATTGAGGGTCGTGTGCCATATCGTGGCAAGATAGCTGATGTAATCCATCAGATGATAGGAGGTCTACGAAGCTCTATGGGCTATTGTGGTTCAGAGAGCATCAAGGTTTTCTGGGAAAAAGCAGAGTTTGTAGAGATTACAAGTGCAGGGCTTAGAGAGAGTCATGTACATGATGTCACTATCACAAAAGAGAGTCCGAACTATCATTCGTAACATAACTTATGACGAATCAGATACCAAGCTCTTTGGTTTGATATTTTAAAATCGCACCGTTATCATCTGCAAAATATATATTTCCACTATTATCCATAGCTACACCTTCTATTGCAAATGGTGGCAAATCTATCTTTTTGGTTATTATTTTATTTTTCAAATCATATACATATAACTTATCTTTTGTGTCACTCACTATGTATAGATTACCATTCCAGTATTCTAGTCCTGCACTATCGATGATGCCATGATGGATAGTGTTTGTTACTACTGCTTCATTGTTCTGTAGTGTTACTTCTAGAAATATCGCTTTGTCTTTCTCTTTTGATTGGACTGTGAGTATATAATTTACACCCACTTTGGCAATGCCCTCTATGCCACTTTTTTTACTGAGTTTATCAAAGCCTTTTAGTGGCAGTATAGTTGTGTCCAATGTATCTCTATTTACGCTTAGTAAATCGCCATTTTCGTTTATAAATATAAATTTATCATTCTCGCAAACAACACCTTCAAGATCATATTTGCCCAGATTTACTTCTTTTATAATATCACCATTGGTTGTGATTTCATATAGTTTACCCTCATCATTTGCTACTATAAGAGTGTTGCTACTAGCACAGTAACTAATACCTGATGCTTCTCCTATGGTAGCTATTATGTGCTTTGAGCTGTTCTCATTTTTGGTACATCCTGAAAATAATAATGCAAGATAACTTAGAGCCAAATATATGTATTTTGACCTCACTTGCACTCCTTTTTAAGTATATTAGATATTATATCTCATAATCTTATATAAAGATGGTAAAATAACTAAAATAGAACAAGGAGTTACATAATGAAAACAAAAATATTAATTACGGTTATATCAGCACTAGTATTTGCAGGGTGTACCCAAGAGACGCAAAATAATCTAAGCAGATCAATACAAAACTGGACAGGTACAAATGGTGTACTTGAGGTATATGCTGGAGATAAGCTAGTGCATAGATTTTTAAAGATAGATAAAATGAGTACTGCTGTTGCTACTGATGGAAATAGCGATCGCCCATACAGATTTGGTTATGGTATTCATGATTTGAACCTAAATAATCAAATAGATGTCAATGAGAAAAAAGGTTATTTCGAAGTATCTGACTACTCTACAAACTATATCTTTTTCGAAGCAAACTAGGGGGAATTATGCAATATGTATCTACAATTAATGCTCCACAGGCCATAGGTCCATACTCACAAGCAATTACGCACGGTGGTTTGGTGTACACTTCTGGTCAGATAGCGCTTACGGCTGATGGCTTAATGCTAGAAGATAATATCACTATCCAAACACATCAGGTTCTAAAAAATCTAAAAGAAGTACTAATCGCATCAAACTCATCTCTGAATAATGTAATAAAGACAACAATATTTCTAAGCGATATGGAGCATTTTGCTATTGTAAATGAAATATATAGCGAATATTTTGGTAGACATAAACCCGCAAGAAGTACAGTTGCGGTTAAAACTTTGCCTCGTAATGCACTTGTAGAGATTGATGCTGTGGCTATTGTTGGATAATAATAACTAGTTTATGATGTTCTTAAAAAAGTTTAAAGTTTATTTTGGTATAATCTCACACTTTTAATATCAAGTAGAAAAATACAAAGGGTTTGCAATGTACGCAATCATTAAAGCAAGTGGTCAACAATTCAAGGTTAAAGAGGGCGATATCGTATGCTTTGACAATATGAATTTAGAGCCAAAAAGTGCAGTAGAATTCAAAGAAGTTCTAGCACTAGACAACGGTACTTTAACTGTAGGTACTCCATATATCGATGGAGCTGTGGTAAAAGGTGAGGTTATCAACGAAGGTCGTGATAAGAAAGTTATTATCTATAAAAAATTGAGAAGAAAAGATTCTAAACTAAAAAGAGGTTTTAGAAGAGATTTTACTCGTGTTTTAATAACAAGCATAGCATAAGGAGTATAGAATATGGCACACAAGAAAGGTCAGGGGTCAACCCAGAATAATAGAGATTCAGCTGGTCGTCGTTTAGGCGTTAAAAAATTTGGTGGTGAAGCAGTAATTCCTGGTAACATCATCATCAGACAAAGAGGAACAAAAGTTCACCCTGGTCTAAATGTTGGTATGGGTAAAGACCATACAATATACGCTCTAGTAGAGGGTACAGTTCAGTTCCAAAACAGAAGTGCAACACAAAAGAAAGTTTCTGTAATACCTGCGTAAATTACGCACGAAGAGGCTCTCGCTTCTTTGATTTTTTATCTTCAATTTTCCAATCTTATATCAAACTTTGTCTATCGACTTGAAAAACTCAACTATTGGTACATCAAAAACTTTTCTGCAC
>DZCE01000071.1 GCA_022736375.1 Arcobacter nitrofigilis
TCTTGCTTATCTCTTTGTATGTATTTTACACAATTTAATAGTAGGAGAAATAATATGATAAAAGTTGTTACTATTTTAGGTGCAAGACCGCAATTTATTAAAGCTGGAAGTTTGAGTCGAGAAATAGCAAAATATAAAGAAATAACCGAAGTAATAATTCATACAGGACAGCACTATGATTCCAATATGTCTGATATTTTCTTTGAAGAGATGCAAATACCGAAGCCTAATTATTTTTTAGGAATTGGTGGAAAATCTCATGGTGCTATGACAGGGCAAATGATAGAAAAGATAGAAGAAGTTGTGCTTAAAGAAAAACCAGATTGGATTGTGGTTTATGGCGATACAAACTCAACGCTAGCTGGCGCCATAGTGGCTTCAAAACTTCATATCAAATTAGCTCATATAGAAGCGGGACTTAGAAGCTTCAATATGAAAATGCCGGAAGAAGTAAATCGGATATTGACTGACAGGGTGAGCGATATCCTCTTTTGTCCTACGGATGCAGCGATTGAAAATCTTAAGAATGAAGGTTATGAAAATCTACAGTGCAAAATCGTAAAAAGCGGCGATGTTATGCAAGATGGAGCTATATTTTATAAAGATTTGGCAGTGAAGCCAAATTTTGATATAAAAGAGGATTATATCCTCTGTACAATCCATAGAGCAGAAAATACAGATGATGAAACTAGACTAAAAAACATCTTTGAAGCGCTCAATGAAATAGCAAAAGAAAAACAAATCATCTTACCACTTCATCCAAGAACAAAAAAGATAATAGAAAATTTGAAATTAAACATTCAAAATCTAACCATTATTGACCCTGTTGGATACTTGGAAATGGTATGGCTCATAGATAACTGTGAGCTAGTCATGACAGATAGTGGTGGCCTTCAAAAAGAGGCATACTTTTTTAGTAAATCTTGTATAACGCTTAGAGATGAAACAGAGTGGGTGGAATTAGTTGACATTGGGGCAAATGTATTAGTAGGCGCAGATAAAGGGAATATACTTAAAGCTTTTAAAAATTATTCCGAATTTAGTAGTAAATATTCAAAAGTAAATTTGTATGGTGACGGACATGCTTCTAAAATAATTTGTGAATTTATATTGAAAGGTTGACGGAATGAGAATAGTACATATAGAGGATTTTATACATCCTGATGCAGGATATCAACCAAATGTTCTATCAAAATTGCAAGCTGAGCAGGGACATGAGGTAATTATAGTCACTTCAGAGTTAGATAAAATGCCTGATTTTTTGACTTCTTTTTTCGGTAAAGATGGTATCGAAGAGAAAGACAGAAAGTTTTATGAAAGAACAGGTGTTAAAATTATTAGGGTTCCAATTATCGCTTACTATAGTGGCAGATCTATTTATACTCATACGTTATTTAAAGTAGTTGATTCACTAAATCCAGATATAGCATTCGTTCATGGTGAAGATACATTGGTTGGAATTCAATTTATTTTAAGGTATGGAAAACAAAAATATCCCATGATTATGGATTGTCATATGCTTGAGATGGCTTCTGAAAATAAATTGAAGCATGTTTTTAGATTTTTTTATAAACATTTTATAACTCCTTTGATTCTTAAGTATAATATACCTATTGTGAGGGTAGTGGATTCGGATTATGTTCAAAAATGTTTAGGAATTCCTTTGGAAAAAACAAAACTATTTCCACTTGGAACAGATATAAATTATTTTAAGCCTGATAACACATCTAAAAAACTGATGCGCTTACAACACAATATTGACGAGAACGATTTTGTAGTATTGTATGCTGGTAAACTCGATAAGTATAAAGGGGGTTATTTCTTTGCGGAAACAATACAAAAAGAAATCAAACTTAAAAATAGAAATATTGTTTTTGTTATTATAGGAAATACTGATAAAGAGATTGGTGCTCAAGTTGAAGAATTATTTCAAGCATCAGAAAATAAAGTTCTAAGATTCCCAACTCAAACTTATTATGATTTACTTCAATTTTATCAAATGGCAGATATTGCAATATATCCGAAACAATGTAGTATGAGTTTTAATGAAGCACAAGCCTGTTGTTTGCCTGTGCTATTTGAAGAAAATGAAATTAATTGTCAACGAGCTAGTTGTAATAATGCTATAACTTTTATTACAGAAAATAGTAGCGATCTTTTGAATAAAGTAACTGAATATGGTAATATGGAATCGCAAAAATTTGAAACCATGAGAGAAAATTCTAGAAAATTTATTATTGAAAATTATAATTTTATTCCAGTAGCACAAAAGTTTACAGATTTATTGATAGAAACACATGAGCGATATCATTCAAAATTAGAGAAAGGTGAAAAAAGATGAAAGTATTATTATTAGCAGGTGGGTATGGAACGCGACTATCCGAAGAAACAGATATTAGACCTAAGCCGATGGTGGAGATCGGCGGAAAACCGATTCTTTGGCATATTATGAAGCTCTACAGTCAATATGGATTTAATGAGTTTGTTGTATTATTGGGATATAAAGGTTACTATATAAAAGAGTATTTCGCCAACTATTTTCTCCATCAAAGTGATGTGACCATTGATATGCAAAATGGGAAAATGGAAGTTTTAAATAATTCAAGTGAACCGTGGAAAGTAACTTTACTTGATACAGGACTTGAAAGCATGACTGGCGGTCGTGTCAAAAGAGCACAATCATTTGTCGGTGATGAGCCATTTATGTTGACATATGGTGATGGTGTAAGTGATGTTAATATCGCTGAACTTGTAAAATTTCATGAATCTCATGGCAAAGCTATGACTATGACATCCGTACAGCCTGAAGGTCGTTTCGGAGCTCTTAATATCGAAGAGAATCATCAAGTGACTTATTTTTTGGAAAAACCAAAGGGGGATGGTGGATGGATCAATGCTGGGTTTTTTGTTTGTGAGCCAAAAGTATTTGATTATATTACTGAAGGGGATAGTACGGTATTCGAACAAGCTCCTTTGATGAACTTAGCAAAAGATGGTGAAATTTTCACCTACAAGCACGATGGTTTTTGGAAACCAATGGATAGTTTGAAAGATAAAAATGATCTTAATAAGCTTTGGGAAAACAAAAAAGCCCCATGGAAAGTATGGTAATGCAGAATCTTTTTAACGGTATATATAAAGAGAAAACAGTCCTTGTAACTGGACATACTGGATTCAAAGGTTCTTGGCTTGTTTACTGGTTAAATAAAATGGGTGCCAATGTTATTGGATACTCACTAGCAGCGCCAACAGAACCAAATCATATCTCGTTGTTAAATCTTAATATTACTTCTATCATCGGAGATATACGAGATTTAGATAAACTAAATGAGGTATTTACTGCGTATAAGCCTGATGTTGTGTTTCATCTTGCAGCCCAACCTCTTGTGCGCTTGTCCTATGAAAATCCGATTGAAACCTATGAGACGAATGTTATCGGTACTCTCAAAGTATTCGAAGCATGCCGTGCCAACAACGTCAAAGCGATTGTTAATATTACGAGCGATAAAGCGTATGAAAACCGAGAATGGATATGGGGTTACCGTGAAAACGATCCTATGGGTGGATATGACCCTTACAGCTCTTCCAAAGGATGTGCTGATTTACTAGCCAATTCGTATAGAAGCTCTTATTTTAATCCTGACGAGTATAAAAAATCACATAATACTCTTTTGGCATCCTGTCGTGCCGGTAATGTGATCGGCGGTGGTGATTGGGCAAAAGACCGCTTGATGACGGATATTATGCTTTCTGTCTCGCAAGGGAAAAAAGTTCGTATTCGCAATCCGTATGCTACCCGTCCATGGCAGCATGTTCTCGAACCGCTTAGTGGCTATCTCATGATTGGACAAAAGCTTTTGGAAGAAAAAGTCGAATTTGGGGAAGCGTGGAATTTTGGCCCTAGTGATGAGGGGAGTATTTGCGTCGAAGAGGTCGTGAATCATGTCAAAAAGCATTGGGATAAAATCGATTATGAGATTAACCGTGATCCCAATGGTCTGCATGAAGCAAACCTTTTAAAACTAGATTGTTCAAAAGCCCATATCCGTCTAAAATGGAAAGATGTATGGGAGAGTGAAACAACTTTTGAAAAAACTGTGTTGTGGTATAAAAACTTTTATGAAAATAATATTTTTAATACGACTGATAATTTGAGTCAATATATTGATGATGCAAAAGCTAAAAAAATATATTGGGCGATATAGAATATGAAAATATTAATTACTGGTGCTACAGGATATATTGGTAGAGAGTTAGTGAGAATTTTACAGGATAAGTTTGATTTATTTGTATTGGTAAGAAGTACAAGCAATATTTCTGAATTATTAAATTTAAATTGTGAAATTATTAAATTTACAACAAATAAAGAAATTGTGAACATTTTAGAGAGTTTAGAAGTAGACGGGATTATACATTTTGCTTCAAGTATCATTGTTGAACACAATGAAGAAGATATTGATATTTTAATTGATAATAATATTAAATTCGGAACCTTTTTATTGGAAGGATGTAAAAAATCTAATGTTAAATGGTTTATTAATACAGGTACTTTTTGGCAAAATTACCAAGATAAAGAATATAATCCAGTTAATTTATATGCAGCAAGTAAAGAAGCATTTGAAAATATCGCTAAATTTTATACGGCAACTTCAAGTTTGATTTTTACAACTATAAAACTGAATGATACTTTCGGTCCAAATGATACAAGAGCAAAAATATTTAATCTTTGGAATAAGATAGCGAATACTGGAGAATTATTAGATATGACAAAAGGTGAACAATTTATCGATATAAGTTATATTGAAGATATTGTTTCAGCGTATGAAATAATGATAAATCATTTAAATTCTGAATTTAAAAATAATTTTAACAATAAAACTTATGCAGTGAAATCGAATGAGAGAATGACGCTGAAAGAATTGGCAAAAAGGTTTGAGCAGATCACAAATCAAATATTAAATATAAACTGGGGCGGTCGGCAATATAAAGAGCGTGAGGTGATGATACCACTAGCTGATATTGAAATTGTTCCTGGTTGGAAACAAAAATACAGTTTAAATGACGCAATAATAAAAACACTAGGAGTAATAAAATGACACCAGCAGAACAGCTAAAAAATGAGATATTACAAAAAACTAAAGAATACTATGAGTTCGTACATAAACCGATGCAAGATAAAGAGTTTGTAGCAGGTAAAAGTCGTGTCAACTATGCAGGACGTGTATTTGACGAAAAAGAGATGATCAACCTTGTTGACAGTTCTCTTGATTTCTGGTTGACGTATGGCGATTATTCAAAACAATTTGAGAAAAAGCTAGCAGACTATCTCGGAGTACGATGGACGTTTTTGGTTAACAGTGGTAGTTCGGCAAACCTCCTTGCCTTTTATGCACTTACATCACCGTTGTTAGGTGACCGTCGGGTGAAGCGCGGTGATGAAGTGATTACTGTTGCGGCTGGGTTTCCGACGACAGTTGCCCCTGTAGTACAATATGGTGCCGTTCCAGTTTTCGTTGATATGGAACTGACCCACTTTAATATTGATGTAACTCAGCTCGAAGTAGCACTCAGCTCGAAAACCAAAGCGGTTATGATTGCCCATACTCTCGGTAATCCGTTTAATCTCCGAACTGTTAAAGAATTTTGTGACAAACATAGTCTCTGGCTTATTGAAGATAACTGTGATGCGCTTGGCTCTACCTATGAAGGAAAACCGACTGGGACATGGGGAGACATCGGAACATCGAGTTTCTATCCCCCTCACCATATGACGATGGGTGAGGGTGGTGCAACCTATACTGATAATCCACTCCTCAAAAAGATCATGCTCAGTATGCGTGACTGGGGTCGAGACTGCTGGTGTGAAAGCGGAATCGATAATACTTGTGGATGCCGATTTTCTCAAAGCTTTGGAAGCTTACCAAAAGGATATGACCACAAATACGTTTACAGCCACTTCGGATTCAACCTCAAAGTCTCAGATATGCAAGCGGCAATCGGTGTAGCACAGCTCGAAAAATTCCCTGCTTTTGTTGAAAAGCGCAAAGAAAATTTTGCTAAGCTGTATGAAGGATTAATAGGGATTGATGAACTTATTCTGAACATGGCTACCCCTAATAGTGATCCGAGTTGGTTTGGTTTTATGATGACCCTAAGAGACGGTGTTAAATTTGGCCGTAATGAACTCGTAGAGCATCTCGAAAATGCTAATATCCAAACTCGTAATCTCTTCGCTGGAAATATGCTCCGTCATCCGATGTTTGACAGTATGATTGAAGGGGATGATTACAGAGTGGTTGGTGATCTGCCTAATACAGACAAGATTATGAATGATAGTTTTTGGATAGGGCTTTACCCAGGGATGGGAGATGAAGCACTGGGGTATATGATCTGGCAATTGAAATTTTTTATTGAAAATAAAAGATAATAAAATGAATGATTTATCTATTTTTATTCCAACCTACAATAGACCATCACAATTATTGAATACATTATTAAGACTGTCAGGTCAAATTATAGACAAAACTATCATATATGTATTAGATAATGCTTCTAGTGAAAACTTGCACTCCTATTGCACAACTAATGCAAGTATTAATAATTTAATCAATGAAAATAAAATTGTTTTTATTAGACATAATAATAATATTGGAATGTCAGCAAATTTTTTGAGAGCTTTTGAATTATGTAATTCTGAATGGATGTGGTTGATTGCGGATGATGATAGCATTTATGTGGATGCAATCAATACAATCACCCAAACAATAGCTAAATTGAAAAATAATCCAGATGTATCATTTGTCAAATTTAAATCAAAAGATTGTTGCCATGAAGTTAATAATTCTAGCAAAGATATAAAAAGTTTAGAAGAATTTATCTCAACCTTATCTATATCTAAAGATTATTTCAATAGCTATATTTTTCTATCAAATGGCTTGTATAGAATGCCAAGTTTTAAAAATAGAATTGAAGTAGGTTATAAATATTTAAACACATATGTGCCACATTTACTTATGTTGGTAGATGAGTTATATTACAATAAGAGTAGTTTTATTTATCTTTCTGAACATTCTATAGTAGACTATATTCAACCGAAAATAGGATATTCTTATGGGATGGTAGCTGGATTAGGAGTCGGTGCATTTAAGAATTTTATCTATCATTTGGAAAAAGAGCAATATATGCAACTTGAGAATGTATTTGCATGTCATAACGACTATAAGGTCTCTATTGATATATTTTATCAAGCAAAGTACTCTTCAAGTTTATTTGTTGCAAAAAGATTGATCGATAATTATTATCTTCAAATTAAAAATTCAAGAAGTATTTTACACAATACAATGTATAAAATATTCAATAGTATGATAATGTATCCTATGGTTTTTGAATTGATAATAAAAATTCTTAGACGTTATAGTAGTGCGATAGACGAAGAGGTGATTGAAATGTTAAAAAGATATGAAAAATAAATTAATAGGAACAAAAATGCATATAAATAATCAAGAATACCAAATTTGCACGAACTGTATCATGGATACTACTGATCCACACATTGTATTTGATGAGAATGGTGAGTGTGATTATTGTCAAAACTTTAAAAGCACCATCCTACCAGAATGGAAATATGGTGAGAACCGTATGGATGAGCTGATGGCGGTTGCTGATAAGATCAAGCAAGAAGGTGTTGGAAAAGATTTCGATTGTATCATAGGACTTAGTGGTGGGCTGGATAGCTCATACACTGCACATATAGCAAAAACTGTAATGGGGTTAAGACCATTGCTCCTCCATGTGGATGCAGGATGGAATACGGATCAGGCTGTTGAAAATATCGAAAAGCTCGTGGATGGTTTGGGATTAGATCTCTATACAGAAGTTATCAATTGGGAGGAGATGAAAGATTTACAAGTAGCCATACTTAAATCCCAAATTCCAGATCAGGATATTCCTCAGGATACCGCATTTTTTTCCGCATTGTATAAATTCGCTCACAAACATAAAATAAAATATGTAGTGACTGGAGGGA
>DZCE01000015.1 GCA_022736375.1 Arcobacter nitrofigilis
TCCAAATATCTCCACTCTCCACTTTTAAGTTCGCTGGGAAGTGGATACTCACCCACGCTAAGCCTGTGTAATTTTTCTACTCTATTACTAACTGCTGAAATCATTCGCTTAACCTGATGATATTTGCCCTCACCTATTGAAAGTTCAATAGTATGGCTTGATATTTTCACGACTTTTATCGCTTTTACCTCATGCTCCTCTTGATGCAATAATACACCATTTAGTAGCTGATTTACCATCTCATCACTCACTTCATGTTTGCACTCTACTAAGTATGTTTTTGGTATATGTTTTTTGGGAGAGGTGTATTTGTGTATAAATTTACCATCATCACTAAAAAGCAATAATCCAGTAGTATCAAAATCCAATCTGCCAACACACTGCACATTTCTTTCTATAAATTGAGGTGGCAAAAGCGAAAAGACACTTGCGTGATGGCTTGGATTATGCGAACATTCATATCCGTCTGGTTTGTTCATAATCACATAGATATTTTTCTTATATATGACACTCTTCCCGTCCACTTCAATCTCTAAATTTTCAAGCTCGAATAATTCATCTTTTTCATAGCATTTTATGCCATTTATATTTACCATACCCATTTTTATTATTTTAGCACACAGATTTCTACTGCCAAAACCTTGGCTTTGCAATATCTTAATCAAACTCATAGTTGTATCTATTTTTCTACTCATTTTATAATCCTTTTTAGAAGCACTCCACTCTCCATATGGTGTGTGTGAGGAAATTGGTCAAACATAGCTGCATCTAGCACTTTATGAGTCATAGTGAGTGTCTCTAAATCTCTAGCCAAAGTATGAGGATTACATGAAATATATATGATATGTTCAATCTTTGAAATCAGCTCTATTGTGCCACTATCAAGCCCTGCTCGTGGAGGATCAACAAGCACACACGAAAAATTATAGCTATCCAAATCTATGCCTTTTAGCCTCTCAAACTCCCTCTCCTTGTTTAGTGCCACAGTCATCTCTTCGCTTGATAATCTGATAAATTCTATATTTGTAACGCTATTAAGCCCACAGTTCTCTTTTGCCGCGTTGATTGAATTTTTGGAAATTTCAGTAGCTAATACTTTTTTAAATATTGTAGATAATGGTAATGTGAAATTCCCAAGCCCACAATAACTCTCAAGCAAATCTCCACTATTTGCATTTTTTGCATGATTCATTGCCCACTCTATCATACGGCTGTTTACTATTGGGTTTGGCTGAGTGAAACCACCTTCATAATATCTGTATGCATATTCTCTGTTTTCGATGGTTAGTTTTTCTGTCACAAACTCACTACTAATAACTACTTTTTGTTTACGACTTCGCCCTATTATATGCGAATCTAGTAGTTTTTCTAATTCTATTGCTTCCTTGTTCCACTGCTCATCAAGTGGCTTATGATATAGCATCACTATCAGGCACTCACCTGTTGTAGTTGCTAAAAACTCTACACTAAACAAGCGATATGATAGAATATTTGAGTTATTAATAAGCTCTTTTAGTCTCCACATTCGCTCCTCTATTGGCTTTATTACCTTTGGACATTCATCTATAAGCACAACACCTTTTTTTGCCATATTACCCATTGCATAATCGCTATCATCGCCATTGTGCCATATTCTAAATTCGGCGCGAGAACGATAATGACTTTCTGATGAAACGAACGAACTTATATCATTTGCATAATAAGGTTTTAATAGTGATTTCAATATTTCTACTTTATCACTAACCTGCTTTTCATATTCTAGCTCATATACTCCACATGAGCCACACTCTCCAAAATGCTTACAATCCAATTTTATACCTTTTATGTTAGTTTAGTAATTAACCATTGCTTTGGTATAATAATTATCTAATTTTACCCAAAGGTTTATAAATGTCTATCAGCGTAGTTATATTAGCAGCAGGTCAAGGTACTAGAATGAAATCTAGTATGCCAAAAGTTCTACATAAAATCTCTGGCAAATCTATGCTTTTTCATGCTATTGAAGCTGCGCAAAAACTCTCAAACGATATAACAGTAGTGCTATATCATCAAGCAGAAATGATAAAAGCTCAAATAGAAGCAAAATACGAAAATATCAACTTCCATATCCAAGACGCTATAAACTTCCCAGGGACTGGTGGAGCAATGCGAGGTGTAATCACAAAGAATGATAAAACACTTATTCTTAATGGGGATATGCCACTAGTAACCGATGAAGCACTTCATAAACTGACAGGTAGTGATGCTGATATCACAATGAGTGTTATTATGCTAGATAATCCTAGTGGCTATGGTAGGGTAATCATCGAAAATAATAGTGTTTTAGAAATAGTGGAGCAAAAAGATTGTGACCATGTTCAACTATGCACCAAAAGCGTCAATGCTGGTGTTTACTGTGTCAGCTCAAAACTATTAAACAGATATATACCAAAATTATCAAATGCAAATTCACAAAAAGAGTACTATCTAACAGATATAATAAAAATGGGTGTTGAAGAAAATATCACAATAGAACCAATATATGTTGATGAAGAAGAATTCAAGGGTGTAAATAGCAAAATAGACCTAGCTCACGCCGAACAAATTCATCAAACTAGAATAAAAAATAACTTTATGGCAAATGGAGTTATTATGCGTCTGCCTGAGACTATATATATAGAGACTGATGTAGAGATAGAGGGTGAATGTATCATAGAAAATGGTGTATCTCTGATAGGTAAAACAAAAATAATCAACTCTCACATTAAATCAAATAGCGTTGTAGAAGATAGCATTCTAGAGGGTAGCGACATTGGTCCAATGGCTAGAATTCGCCCTCAAAGCAATCTGCTTGATACTCATATAGGTAATTTTGTTGAAGTTAAAAAAGGCATTCTTGATGGTGTAAAAGCTGGACATTTGAGCTATTTAGGAGATTGCACCATAGGTAGTGGCTCAAATATTGGTGCTGGAACAATCACTTGCAATTACGATGGCAAAGCAAAATACCAAACTATCATAGGCAAAAATGTATTTGTAGGTAGTGACACGCAACTAGTTGCACCCATAAATATACCTGATAATGTAATGATAGCTGCTGGAACAACTGTGACAAAAGATCCAGTTAGTGGTGACTTGGTACTTTCACGCACACCACAAAAAAGCATAGCTGGATTTTTCTATAAGTTTTTTATTAAATCATGATTTAATAAAAAATTTGGGTGCGTAAAATCTAAGTAAACTACGACGCCATGGGGTTTAAAGAATGTTTATTTACAAACGGCTGTAAAAAACAATAAAACTTATCCAAATTGCAATAAAAATAATGAAAATATCTTGTACTGCAACAGATGAAACACAATAGAGTACCAGCTAGATAACTTGGAGATCAAAAATGACAATCCAAATGGAAACGAGATAAATATAGTAGCGAATATAAGCTACACTGTCACCAGCGATTCAAAAGCTATACACAGTACATCAACTATACCAATTACACTATTAGATGAGTTTGAAGTGATTAAAATAAATAGTACAAATGTTAAGAATAGTGATACAAAAACAAAAAATCAAACAAAGTCAAAGATTACGCTAATTAAAATAAAAATGTGTCATGAACCTAGCAAAAGATAGTATAATCAGAGACTTGGAGGTTTATTATGGGTGATTATTCAAGAAGAGATTTTATTGGAAGTTTTTTTGTTGCAGGCGTGATTGCTTCTGGCATTAAGCTTGAAGCAAAAGAGATTGAACATGCTCAAGAGTCGATTGAGCTTAGTGGTAATGAGTTTTATCTATCCATAAAAGAAGCGATAGTGAATTTCACAGGCTCACCAAAAGTAGCTCAAACTATAAATGGAATGTATCCAGGCCCAACTCTAAGATGGAAAGAGGGCGACGAAATTACCATTCATGTCAAAAATGAACTAAAAGAAGATACCTCTCTTCATTGGCACGGTATTATGTTGCCAGCAAATATGGATGGTGTACCTGATGTAAATTTCAGAGCAATTAAACCAAATGAGACTTTTACATATAAATTCAAAGCAAAACAAAACGGAACTTATTGGTATCATAGTCATTCGGGATACCAAGAGCAAACTGGAGTATTTGGGGCATTAGTGATTGACCCAAAAAAAAATGACCCTTACGAGAGTGACAAAGAATATGTTCTATTTTTATCTGATTGGAGCGATGAAAAACCATCTTCAATACACCATAAGCTAAAAACTCAAGCTGGATATTATAATTTTTCCAAAAGAACTATTGGTGATTTTATTTACGAGAGCAAAGAAAAGGGATTTTTAAGAGCATTTAGTGATAGAAAGATGTGGAACAAAATGACAATGAGCGATAGAGATATCTCTGATGTTACAGGATACACATATACATTTTTGATGAATGGAGCAAAAAAACCATATTTTGAAGCAAAGAAGGGCGAGAAGATTAGGCTAAGAATCATTAATGGATCATCTATGACATTTTTTGACTTTAGAATTCCTGATAAAAAAATGAGAGTGATTTCAGCCGATGGAAACCTTATACACTCGGTTGTAGTTGATGAGATCAGGATTGGAGTTGCTGAAACTTATGATGTTATTGTTGATATGGAAGATGATTACTCTTATTCTCTGTTTGCACAAGCAATCGATAGATCAGGATATGTGTGTGGTGTGTTGGGGATAGATAATAGTAGCAATTATTTACCGACAATGGATTCATTGCCAGTCTTATCACATGCCGATATGGGAATGATGGGATATACGCCAAACAGTTCAACAGATGAACACTCTGGACATAAGATGCCAACCATGGATCATTCAAAGATGAATCATGATGAACACTCTGGGCATGATATGTCTAATCACGACATAAAAATGTCTGAAGATAATATTACAATTGGACCTAGTGTTGAGATGATAAGCCCAAATCCACAATATCGTCTAAATGACCCAGGAGTTGGACTAAGGGATAATGGCAGAAAAGTTCTTGTATATAATGATTTGAAATCTTTGGTTGATTATAGCAAACCAGTTGATAGGGGGATAATCATTCACCTTACAGGCAATATGGAGCGATATATATGGGGTATTGATGGTATTAGCTACAAAGATGCAAAACCATGGAAATGGAAATTTGGCGAGAGAGTTCGTATAACATGCATCAATGATACCATGATGAACCATCCAATGCATATGCATGGGCTTTGGAGCGATTTAGAAGATGAAAGCGGTAACTTTTTAGCAAGAAAACATACAATTGTTGTTCAGCCTGGAGCAAAGATAAGTTTTTGTATAACAGCTGATGCCTTAGGTTCATGGGTATTTCATTGTCACTTGCTCTATCACATGATGGAGATGTTTAGAAGAGTTGATGTAGAGGAGACAATATGAATAAGCTGGTATTAATATCCCTACTAAGTATTCAAATAATGGCATCTAACGACAACATGTTACTTCATCGTGTAGCTGTTGAGAAACTACAAATTGATAAAAATAAAAACAAATCTTGGAATGGACATGCTTGGGTTGGAAATGAGCTAAACAAGATTTATCTCTATGTCGAAGGAGAGAAAGAGAATAATGAAAAAGCATCATATATGAATCAGCTTGTTTTAAGCAGAGCCATTTTGCCTTATTGGGACATACAAGTTGGAGTTGCTCAAGAATATATGAGTGGCACGAAACATAATTGGGGTGTAGTTGCACTATCAGGTCTAGCTCCATATTTTTTTGAAAGTAGAGCTTTATTTATGTTTGACAAAGATGGAGCTGCGGCTTTGAAGCTAAATACCAGTTATGATGCTCTCATTACTCAAAAACTTATATTTTCGCCTGATGCTGAAGTTAAATTTTATACAAAAGACATGATAGATCAAGGGGTAGGTAAAGGATTAAGTAGTGTGGCCTTGGGGTTATCTCTAAGATACGAGGTAAAACGAGAATTTGCTCCATATATCGGAGTAGAATATGATAAAAATTTTGGCAACACAAAAGATATTAATCCTATCAACGATATAAAAGGAGTGGTGGGAATAAGATTTTGGTTTTAAGAACAATGTTCTGCATTATAAGTACTGGGATAGCTTTTGTATTTTTTTAAGTTCATAGACCATAGTAAAGCAAAATACCAAACCATCATCGGCAAAAATGTATTTGTAGGTAGTGACACGCAACTAGTTGCACCCATAAATATACCTGATAATGTAATGATAGCTGCTGGAACAACTGTGACAAAAGATCCAGTTAGTGGTGACTTGGTACTTTCACGCACACCACAAAAAAGCATAGCTGGATTTTTCTATAAGTTTTTTGGGAAATAATCAGCAAGATTACCCTACTGTCACATCTTTGTTTCTCTTTTTGAAATACTCTTTGTCGACTCCGCAAAGTGGGCATTTACCTGGAGCTTTCTTGCCTCTATGAACATGACCACAAACTTCACAAACATACTCTTCTTCTTCATCAGAATTAAAGAATCCTTCGGCTTCAAGAGCTGCTTTTAATGCCAGATATTCAGCTTCATGTTCCACCTCTACCTTGCCTATTGCAGTTAGCATTCTAGCAATTTCTTTGAACCCTTCATCTTTGGCAATAGAAGCAAAGTTGGGGTACATAGTTTCATGCTCGTATCTCTCGCCATCTGCTGCGTATTGCAAGTTATCCTGAGTAGTATTAAGCTCCACTCCATGAAGAAGATTGTGATACGCTTTGAACTCTGCCATTGCATGATATTTTTCATTTTCAGCAGCTTCTCTAAAAAATCGTGCGATTCTATGATAACCCTCTGCGTATGCCACATCAGCGAAAAATTCATATTTATTTCGTGCTTGACTCTCACCTGCAAATGCTTTCATTAGATTAACAGCGGTTAGATTTTCTGTAATACAGTGCATATCCTCTCCACAACAAACCAAAGTACCACTACCTACATTACTTACCTCTACCTCATTGCCACAAATATTGCATTTATATGTTTCGTATTGTCTCATTTCATATCATGCTTTATTATTGTAATTGTTTTTTTAAATCTGATATAAAATCACTTATATCATCATGAAGTGCTTGTAAATCCTCTTCATGTTCCACTTCATCAGCAAGTATTGAAGAGACCAAATCATAAGTAACTATATCTTTATCTCTAGTCATCTCTACTATTTTTGAATATGTGCTGATTGCACACTGCTCACCCTTGATGGCATCATCAAGAATGGCAACAACATCAAAGTTTTTTGGCTCATCATATCCACAATTTGTATGCTCAAACCACGCTTTAGGATGAGTTAGTGGCACTCCACCTAGTTGAATTATTCTATCGCTTATCATAGTGGCATGACGAAGCTCATCTGCGGCATGAAGTGTAAGCTCACTGATAATGGCATCTTTCATAATGCCTTTTATCACTTTTGCTTCTATAAAATATTGATAATATGCAAGCCACTCATCAGCATAAGCACGATTTAGCGTTGCTATAATCTCACTTATCTCTAGACCTTTGATGATAGAATTTCCTCTTTTTGCCATAATAGTTTCCTTTTATAAAATTACTTAAGAATAAAAATTATCCTTAAGTAATCATACTCTTTGAAAACTTAAAAAGATATAAAATTAAGTTCTATTTGATTGATATTTTTTAAAAGAGAAAGAGAGAAAACGGTGCTATAAAAGCACCTTGAATTGTATGTACCAAATCGCGATAGAAACAATATACCCAACAAGTATCATCCATGAATATTTCATATGAGATGCAAATGTGTATATGCCTTTTAGCCTACCCATTACGCCAACTCCTGCAGCTGAGCCAAAACTAATTAAACTTCCTCCAATTCCAGCCGCGAGAGTCACAAGCAACCATTGGCTAACATCCATAGTTGGATTTGCCTTTAGTATAGCACTCATCACTGGAACATTATCCACGATAGCGGATATAAAGCCTACGCCAATATTGCCAGCTGTTGGTCCAATTACATCATACATTTTTGTGATATAGTGCAAGAATCCAAGAAAATGCAATGCCCCAACAGCAGCCAATATACCAAAAAAGAAAAGCAGTGTATCATTTTCTATATGTTTCATATTCACAAACACATCAAATGTCTCTCCTACTTTTTTCTTTAGTCTATAAGAGTATAGTTTAAGCATAGCTAGACCAAACATCATTCCCCACATAGCTGGAAAATGGAAAAATTGATGCCCTAGAACTGCAATCACAATCGTGGCAATTCCTAAAAATATTATAAACTTTGAGCCAGATTTCATGATTTCGATTTTATCAGTTTGTTCTGAAAATGGTGGTTTGCCGTTCGGCACTACTTTTGATAAAAGCCAAGCAGTAACCAAGTATCCGATTATGGACGCTGGAAACAGAAGCAAAAAGTCCATAAAAGTACCCTTCCCTGCAGTCCACGCCATAAGCGTAGTAATATCACCGAACGGACTCCATGCACCACCTGCATTAGCAGCCACAACTATACCAATAGCAGCTGGCACTAAAAACTCTTTATTTGTTTTATCTATGGTGAAAATTACAGTAGAGAGTATAAGAGCTGTCGTAAGATTATCGGCAACTGGGGATATAAAAAAAGCCAAAAAACCTGTTATCCAAAATAGTTGTTTATATGTATATCCTTTTGAAATAAGCTTGTATTTCAATACATCAAATATATTTCTCTCAATCATTGTCTCAATAAAAGTCATTGCAACCAATAAAAAGAAAAATATCTCTGCAATCTCTAGTATAAGCACTTTCATTTCATGATGAAGTGGTTCTACCTCTAGTCCATTGATTGCAAAATATATACCTATAACCATAAACATTGTTGTCCCCGCACTTAGTGCTGGAATGGCTTTATTGATATGATATTTCTCTTCTGTGGCGATAAAATAATAACCAACTAAAAAAATTAAAAGCGATAGTATCCCCGCCCATGTCCATGTAAGTTGAAGTGCTTCGGTCATTTTTGTCCTTTGCTTTAGTTATTTTACTCGAACCAGCTCTTAACCCTATCAAAACAGCTTTCTAGTGAAGTTTTATGTGGCTTACCATCTATTCCAAAACTCTCTTGGAGTTCATTTAGCAACTCTTTTTGTTTGTCATTGAGTTTAGTAGGATATTTTATCTCTATTTGAGCTACAAGCCTACCTTTTCGTCCACTATGAACATCGGCAACACCTTCATTTGCAAAAACAAACTGTTTTTTGTCTTCTGTTCCTTTTTTCAAATCTATTTTTAGTTCACCATTAAGCGATGGAATTTTTATCTCATCTCCCAAAATAGCTTGTGTGAAAAATACAGGCACTTCAATATATATATCATTCCCATTTCTAATAAAATGATTATCCTCTTTAACTGCAAATGTCACATACAAGTCACCTCGATTTCCGTTTTTGGATACATTTCCATGACCTTTTACTCTCAATCGATTACCACTATCTATACCTGCTGGTATGCTTATTGTAACACTTTCTTGTTTTTCTTCATATGCTTTGCCACCACAAACTCCACATTTTTCTTGTGCTATTTGTCCATCACCGTGACAAGTAGGACAAGTCTGAGCGAATGACATAAAACCTTGCTTCATCACAACCTGTCCTCTACCGTTACAAGTTCCACATGTTTTTAGTTTGCCATCTTTTGCACCAGTGCCATCACAAGCTTCACATGCATCTTTGTATGTAATTTTTATCTCTTTGTCACAACCAAAAACAGCTTCTTGAAACTCTAGTGTATGTCTAATCTCAAAATCCAATGGATATTTTGCTGATGCACTTCTTCCACCCTGTTCAAAGCCACCGAAACCACCAAAGCCTCCGCTACTTCTGCCACCAAACATAGAATTGAAAATATCCATAATATCATCCATATTTCCAGCTCCGCCAAAGCCTCCGTCCATACCACCATTTAGTCCATCTTTGCCATATTTATCGTATGTTGCTCTTTTGTTATCATCGCTCAATACTTGATAGGCTTCATTGACTTGTTTAAACATCTCTTCTGCTTCACTATCGCCTTGATTTCTATCAGGATGATATTGCATTGCTAATTTTCTGTATGATTTTTTTAATTCTGCTCCGTTACAATCACGGCTCACTTCTAAAATTTCATAATAGTCTATATCCATACCTTAAAACCTTTATTTTATATCATAATTTTGGTCGAATTCTACCATAAATTAGCTATAATGCAGGCAAATATACAGAGGTACCAGATGATAACACATATAGTAATGTTTAAATTCAAAGATGATAATAAAGACGAAAATATGCAAAAAGCAAAAAAACTACTTTTGGGACTTCTAGATACAGTTCCGATGCTTTTAAACATTGAAGTTGGTGTTAATTTCGCAGATGAGCAAAGAGCTATGGATTTAAGTATTATTACAACATTTGACTCAATAAATGATTTGAATAAATATGCAATCCACCCTGAACACCTCATGGTAGTAGAATTCATAAAACAAGTCGTGGAATACTCCAAAGTGGTGGATTATGAAACACTCTAAAATTGAAGCATTTGAAAATATTGTAAATGCTTTTGAAGCGTTTCCAAGCATTGGTAAAAAATCAGCAATTCGTCTAGCATATCATGCTGTTATGATAGATGGATTTGGAGCTATGAAACTAGCCCATGCACTTGAAGCAGGAGTAAGGGCAATAGGCAAGTGCCAAAAATGTCACAATATGAGTGAAAATGAACTGTGCGGTATATGCAGTGATGAGTATCGTGATCAAACACAACTCTGCGTAGTCCAAAGTGCGAAAGATATTTTGATACTTGAAGAGAGTGGACAATTCAATGGCGTATATTATGTAATAACACAGCTAGAAGATCTTGACCAAGCACATCTTTTTAGTGCCGTATCTGGTGTAGAAGAAGTTATATTTGCCTTTCCACCAAGCATAGCAACTGATACTATGATATTATATATAGAGGATAAATTAAAGAGCTTTGATATCAGATTTACAAAAATAGCACAAGGGGTTCCAACTGGTGTTGAGCTTGAAAACATAGATTTGCTTTCACTCTCAAGAGCACTAGAAGCAAGAGTTCTTATATAAGCCTAGATACTCTTATCATCTATATACTTTTGCACAAAAGCTCTAATCTCTTCATATACAAATGAATCACTATATCCATCAACCTTGCCGCCACTAGCATTGCGGTGACCTCCACCATTTCCGACGATTGCAGCCATTTGTGACACATCAAGCGTATCATTTCCACGGAGTGAGAATCCGCCACGGAAATTAATATCCATATAGAAATTATAATCTGGATTTGCAACCAAAAACGCATTTCCTATGATAGATGCATTTCCGACTAGATATCCAAGCATGCCCTTATACCCATTATATGTAATAGTAAATCTATCTCTCTCGGTCGTCATCATGGATACCATATATGATGCTACTAGATTGTCTTTTGTATCATTTTTATCTATTGTGAAAAACTCTTTTTTGAGCTTATGAATATTATCATCTAGCTCAATATGTGCATTTTCATGATTGAAAATTTCCTTTGCGTTTTCTATAAGAGTTAGTTTATACTTCATATCATGACTAGCAAACATAGTACGATTAATCTCCCTAGCACCACTTATCATACTCATCATAACTTTACCATATTCAAACAACTCACTATTACTATGCCACATATCAACAGCGTTAATCGTGTCCACAAGTTCTCTTAGCTCATTAGATTTATCAAATTCATACTTGTTTTGAAGCCATTCATAGGTTAGCCAAGTGCCACAATGAGCCACATCCAGATGATACCATGTGTGATTTACGGCAGTTTTCTCTCCCGTAACATGATGATCCAAAAGCTGCAATCCAACTCCAAGATTCAGTGCCTCTTTTTCTATCCAATTTGCCTCTTTTTGCGTCAAATTCAAATCAGTGACCAAGATAATTGAATCTTTATTGCTACCATCACTGATAATATCATCAACTATCTCTTTAAGTCTAGCAGTCACTTCTGGTCCGTAGTTTGCATTGTAACAATTAATATTCTCATACGCTTGTTTGGTAAGATATTGACAGCCATAACCATCAAGGTCAATGTGAGAGAGATGATATAGTTTAGTTTGCAAAAATGTCCTTTAGTGTTAATTCTGTCAAGAAATTGTTTACTTTACCTTGAAATTTAGATAAAAATGGAGATATAGTGCACATGCCTATTGCACCATTTGGACAAGTGCTAGCATATTGTACACAATCAAAAACAGCAGGTGCTTTGCCTTCGGCTGCCTCTATAATGCTATACATATTAATCTCCTCTGCTGGACGAGATAACAAAAATCCACCTTTTGCACCTTTTTTAGATGTTAATATTTCAGCTTTAGCTAAATTTTGTAAGATTTTTGCCAAAAAGCTTTGAGAGATATTTAACTCATTTGCTAAATATTCAGCACCCATAGGCTCTTTAGCATTACGAATAATATCAAGTGACAGAAGTGCATACTCGCTTGCTCGTGTTAATAACATATAAAAAGTCCTCATATTTATTTAGGACTATTTTACTCTATTATATGTTAAATATAGTTGTAAACACTTCCTAAGAATGTTTGGCTATAATTTCAGTTCAAAATAAAATACCAATCAAGGAGGTCATCATGGCTTTAGATACGGCGGACAAACAGGCTATCATAGCTCAATATGCAAGAGGCGAAGGCGATACAGGTTCTACAGAGGTGCAAGTTGCACTATTAACTAGCAGAATTGTTTATCTTACTGAACACCTTAAAACAAACAAAAAAGATCATTCATCAAGAGTTGGACTTCTTAAACTAGTTGGTCAAAGAAGAAGACTAATGAGATATCTTAAAAAAGTGGACATCACAAGATGGCACACAATCAAAGATGCAATGGGCATCAGAAACTAATTTATTAGTCTCACTACCGCTTTTTGCGGTATCTTTCAAACAATCAAACCACCAAAAAAAACTCACTTAATTATATACAAACAAACAAAATATATGTTATGATATAAGAACAGCATTAGTATTCTAAAACTCAAAATGTAGTTTAGTCTATGTGACTCAAGTATCTTATATATAATTTTTCATATATTACTTGACAACCATGCACTCAATGTTGTATAATTCATTTACGCACCAAAATAAAAGTGTAGAAATTTAAAATTTAGGAGGAATTATGTCAGATGATATAAAATCAAATGATGAACAAAACATCGATACTGAAACCGAAATAGTAGATGACAACAATCCTGTTTTCACATCAAGTGATGATATTGAAACAGATTTTTCTATTGGTGATCCATTTGAAGCCCTACAAAAAGAGGCTGATGAGTGGAAGGATAAGTATATGAGAGCATATGCTGATTTTGAGAATACAAAGAAAAGACTCGAAAAAGACAAGATATTAGCAGTTGCATATTCAAATGAGAGTTTTGCAAAAGATTTACTGAGTGTTATGGATTCATTTGATGGTGCTATTTCATCTATAGATATCATAAATGCTAATGAGCATTCTGAAGTATTATCAAGCATCAAAGAAGGTATCTCGAAAACATACGAACAATTAAAAAAAGTGCTTGAGAAACATGGTATTAGTGAAATTGAGTGTGAAGGATGCCTAAACCCAGATGTTCATCAAGCCATAATGCAAGTAGAACATGAAGAAAAACAAAGTGGTGAAATTGTTCAAGTTCTTCAAAAGGGTTACAGCATGAAAGATCAACTGCTTCGTCCTGCAATGGTAAGCACAGCTAAATAGAACTTTGTTGCATTTGTCATTCCTGCCTTTGTAGGAATCCATATGGATACCCGTGTCAAGCACGGGTATGACAAAATAGTGGAATTAAGCAACAAGGTTGCTTGAGCTGTCTGATGAAGACAATAAATGAAGCAAGGCTTTGCCTTGCAAATAAATTAAATAAAAGGAAAAATTATGGGAAAAGTACTAGGAATAGATTTAGGAACAACAAATTCAGCTATGGCGATTTTTGATCATGGTGAGGCAAAAATCATAGTAAACAAAGAGGGTAAAAATACTACTCCTTCAGTAGTTGCATTTACTGATAAGGGTGAAGTTTTAGTTGGTGAATCAGCTAAAAGACAAGCAGTCACAAATCCTGAAAAAACTATATATTCAATCAAAAGAATTATGGGTCTTATGTGCGATGAGCCAAAAGCAAAAGAAGCCAAAGAGAGATTACCATACCATGTAATTGATAGAAATGGTGCGTGTGCTATTGAAGTAGCTGGTAAAACATACACACCACAAGAAATCTCAGCTAAAGTTCTAATGAAACTAAAAGAAGACGCAGAAGCATATCTGGGTGAGAAAATAACTGACGCAGTTGTAACTGTACCTGCATATTTTAATGATGCACAAAGAAAAGCTACAAAAGAGGCTGGAACAATAGCAGGTCTTAATGTGCTTAGAATTATCAATGAGCCAACTTCAGCAGCTCTTTCATATGGACTTGACAAGAAAAATGCAGAGCAAATTGTAGTTTACGATTTGGGTGGTGGAACATTTGATGTGACTACGCTTGAGACTGGAGATAATGTTGTTGAAGTTATGGCAACAGGAGGGGATGCTTTCCTTGGTGGTGATGATTTTGATAATAGACTTATTGATTTCATTGCTGGTGAATTTAAAAACGAAAATAACATAGATATTAAAAATGATGTTATGGCACTTCAAAGACTAAAAGATGCAGCTGAAAATGCAAAAAAAGAACTTTCTTCAGCAGCTGAAACTGAGATAAATCTACCATTTATCACAGCTGATGCCACTGGACCTAAGCACCTTGTTATGAAAATTACAAGAGCAAAATTTGAATCACTAATTTCTGATTTGGTAGCAAATACTATCAAAACTATTGCTAGTGTACTTAAAGATGCATCATTAAAACCATCTGATATTAATGAAATCGTTATGGTTGGTGGATCTACTCGTGTGCCTCTCGTTCAAGAAGAGGTTAAAAAATTCTTTGGTAAAGAGCTAAATAAATCAGTAAATCCTGATGAAGTTGTTGCTCTTGGTGCTGCTGTTCAAGGTGGTGTATTGGCTGGTGATGTAAAAGATGTATTGCTTCTTGATGTAACTCCATTAAGCCTTGGTATTGAGACTTTGGGTGGGGTAACAACTAAAGTTATCGAAAAAGGTACAACAATACCAGCTAAAAAATCGCAAACATTCTCAACAGCTGATGACAACCAACCAGCAGTTAGCATACATGTACTTCAAGGTGAGAGAGAGTTTTCTAAAGACAATAAATCATTAGGTATGTTTGAGCTTAGAGATATTCCAGCAGCTCCTAGAGGTGTACCACAAATTGAAGTTACATTTGATATTGATGCAAATGGTATCCTTACTGTATCGGCATCAGACAAAGGGACTGGAAAATCCCAAGAGATAAAAATCACTGGTTCGAGCGGACTTAGCGATGAAGAGATAGCGAAAATGGTAGCTGATGCTGAGGCTCACAAAGCAGAAGATGAACAAAGAAAAGCAATAGTTGAACTTAAAAATCAAGCTGATGCATTAATTCACCAAACTAGAAAATCACTAACTGATTTGGGTGAGAATTTTGATGCATCTGAAAAAGAAGGTATTGAGAGTGCGATTAGCGACCTTGAAGCTTCACTGAAAGATGACAATGCAACAAAAGATGAAATAGAAGCCAAACTAAAAGTTTTAACTGAAAGAAGTCATAAGCTCGCTGAAGCCATATATGCCAAAGAGCAAGGTGGAGCAAAAAGCGATGAGAAAAAAGACGACGATGATGTTATAGATGCAGAAGTAGAGTAAAATAACTCTGCTCCTTGTTGTAAAAGGCTCAAAATGAATATCTTTCCATGCTACACTCACATAATCAAACCTAAGTTAAAGAATATATATCTTGGGTTTGATGAGCATGGAGAACTTATTATCAAATCTCCCAAAGTATCCATCGAAAAAATAGAAAAACTTATTATTTCAAAAGCATCATGGATAAATAAAACACAGCTTAGACTAAAAAACAAAAAAGGTAATATGAGTGACTTTAGTAGTATTGATACAATATACTATTTAGGTGAAGCATCTTCTTTGAAATTTATCCTTATGGATTGCAAACCAAGATTAGAACTTGATAGTAATAGAGAAATTAAAATATATGGCAAAGAGCAAGATAATCAAGCTCTTATTAGATTGACAGATAAATTCTACTTACAAAAATCAAATGAACACATTGCAAAAGAAGTAGAAAAATGGTCTAAAATAATGGGACTATTTCCAGCTACAGTAAAATATAGAAAAACGAAAAGACAATGGGGGAGCTGTAGCGGCACCAACCATCTAAGCTTTAACACAATGCTTATGAAACTACCTCCAATTGTGATAGAATATGTTATTATCCATGAACTTGCACATATTAGATACAAGCATCACCAAAAAGATTTTTGGGAATTAGTAGAAAACTATTGTCCAAATCATAAAGTACTTCGTAATCAACTTAAAGAGTATATGTAAAATTTAGCTATAATTTCTATTATACAGGAAGGTAAAAAATGAAAAAGTGCGATACACTTAAAGTTGCAAGAGATGAAATAGATATTTTGGATATGCAAATTGTAGAACTTATTGCTAAAAGAAATGAGTATATCAAGCAGATTGCACATTTTAAAAACAGCATTGAAGAGATTAAAGCAGAAGATAGAATAGCCGATGTAATTTCAAAAGTCAGAGCAAAAGCAATATCTCTTGATCTTTCACCAAATCTCATAAATGATTTGTTTGTTCGTATGATTGATGGTATGATTGAGAGCGAAATAGCTGAGTTCAAAAATGCCAAAAGCTTGTAGGATGGTGAATATATGATACTACCAGACATAAGCCTCTCTTTTTTAGATTCCATCATATATGTGCCTCTGCATTTACATAGCACCATGATACATTTTGTTATTACTTTGCCCATTGTGTTATTATTGTTAGAAATAGTAAATATGGTATTTAAAAGAAAATCTATTGATTTTGTAAATATTACTCTTGTTTCATTATTGTTTATCTCTCTTTTGGGAGCGTATCTTACTGGAACAATAGATTCACAAAGTACTTTATTGCTAGGAAATAGGGATGTATCAAATGCTATTTCAGAACACAAAGTAATAGGCGTTTATATGTTTCTATTTGGGATCTCTTTTATAGTGATATTTAAAGTTATAGCATTTATTGCAAATAAAACTTTATATACTGTTTTATATATCTTAATGATTATTTTATTTATATTTGTTGGCTTTATAGAGAGCAAAAGTGGAGCCGAACTAATAGATAAATTTGGCGTAAATGTATCAAAAGTTACAGAGCTTCAAAAGATACAAATGGATATGAATCAGACTATTATAAAACAAGATATCAAAATTTTAGAGATGAACAAAACAATACAAAATATGAAACTAAAAGAGCTTAATGCAACACAAACAATAAATAGACTAATGGATATGAATTCTACCAAAGAGTTAAATTCTTCATCTAAGGTTCAAACCAACACAACAATTTTAAATCAAATAAAATCAATATTTCAATAAATTACTTTAGTTAGATAAAGCCCTTTAGCTGGGGCGAGTGTTGTTGATATTTTCTCTTTACAATTAATCTGGTTTAATATATCTTTAAACTCCAGTTTTCCCATGGCATACTTCATTGATATATCTACCATCATACGCACCTGAGATCGTAAAAATCCATTCGCTCTGATAGTAATAATATTTATATTTTTATATTTTCTATATCTACATGATGTTACATTTCGCACAGTTGATCCAACTTCTGAACCACTCTTGCAAAAAAGTTTAAAATCATGCTCACCCTCAAATGCTCCGAGTGCCGCCATTAATTTTTGGGTTTCAAAATTATCATATAATGAAATATAATTTTTCATAAACACTGTTTGTTTTTTTGTACTAAAGCAATACTTATACTCTCTATTTTTTGCTCCAAACCTAGCGTGAAAGTTATCATCTACAGCTATGAGTTTTTTAATTGCTATATCTCTTAACTTTCTATTAAGTTCTGCTTTAAGCTTATCTATATCACTCCAAAAATCTGGAGCATCAAAATGGATAACTTGCCCAGTAGCATGCACTCCACTATCTGTTCTTCCTGCACCTATTATATTACACTCTATCCCTAAACCTAGAAGTGCATATTCAATATCAGATGCAACAGTTCTGGTGAGCTTCTTTTGTTTTTGAAATCCACTAAATTGTGAACCATCATATGATATAATTGCTCTTATACGTATCAAAAATATCTCTCAACTCTTTGTTTAAAGAGCCATCTACCACCGAATACCACACTAGCCACACCAGCGATTAGCATATAAATATTCCCCATTTTATCCAGTAGTGAGGCAAATGCATAAAGTAAAACAATCATTACAATTATAACTGAGAATGAACTATTACCTTGATATCTTGGATTTATCATAGAAAATGCTGCAACTCCGAATATAGACAATATAGGAATAAGGCTTACAAACGAAAAAAACAGCAGCCTATGCATAGTCTCCTGGTCATTTTGTGCCTTAAGCCAATACTCAACTATTTTATCAAAATGTATAGCATCTTTATCCCTAGTGTCAAATGCACTAAGGGATGAGTATTTGATTTGTAAAATATTATCATCATTTGTTGTATATCCATATCCATTCAATAATTTAAAAGATGAAGATGATGCATCTTTGACAAGCAAGCCTTCTTTTGCAACAAATATTTTCTCATTATTGTTATCTTTCTTTGAAAAAATAATTATATTTTGAAAAGTGCTACCTATCTGTTTTTCAATATAAAGATAATAATCGCCAAATTTTTGTCCTAATGATCCAGGAGTAAAATTTAGTTTAGCATCATATATCTTATCACTCTTAAATGCATTATACGATTGTTTTGCCATTGGCATTGCCAATAATGATGTTGCTAGCAATAAAATAGAAAAAATAGTTGCTAATTTAAAATAGTTTAATATTATTGATTTTGAATCAACGCCCAAAGAATAAAGTGCAATAAGCTCATTCTCGCTAGAGAGTCTAACTAGTACTGTAGATAAAGATACAATAAATGATATAGGGAGTGTATAAAAAATAATTGAAGGTAAGAAATATAGATAAAGCTCCAAAAGCTCAAAAAGATCAACTTTTATCTGTGCTGTTAAAATTGATATTCTCACAAAATAAACAAGGGTTACTATAAAAAATAGAGGTAAAAATACTACAAAAAAAGTTCTACTAAATTGGTTTGAAAGATAACTTTTTAAATTAGCCATATATAATCTTGTTTACTATTAATTGTGCATTTGTATCAAAAAAATAGACAATTAGCGTTGCTAATGCCAAAAATGGTACAAAAGGAACCCCATTTTCACGCCATATCAATGTAGGTATAAGAGCTAAAATAGCTGATAAAAACAGGGCTATAAAGAATAGTGGAAATCCTAATAGTGCACCCATCGTACCAGCGACTATAATATCAGCACTTCCCATTGCCTCTCTATTTGATATCTTTGATGAAACAAAGCCAAGCAGAAATAATCCACCAGCCGCTATTGTTGCGTTCATAATAGCATGTAAAAAATCAGGTTGAATTAATGCAAACAGAAGTGCTGCTACATTTACACTATCAGGAACCGCCATATAATCAATATCAATTATACTAAGTGCAAACAATGAAGCAAAACTAAAAAATACAAATGGTATATACCAAGCAAATCCTAATTTTATATATATTACTACACCTATTAACCCTGTCAATAGCTCTACAATTGGGTATCTTACCGAGATTTTTGAGCCACAAAAACCACATTTTCCACCTAAAAATATCCATGACAAAATAGGTATATTGTGCCACCATTTCAATGGTGTATTGCATGAGCCACAATGAGATGCAGGAAACATTATACTTTCACCCTTAGGTATACGGTATATCACAACATTAAGAAAAGACCCTATAAGCATCGCAAACAAAAAAACTAAAATGCCCTCAATCACTACAAACCTCCAAATCTTCTATTTTTCTTCTGATAAATATCAATTATCTGTGACAATTCATCATTTGAAAAATCAGGCCACAAAGTATCTGTAAAAACAAGCTCACTATAACTAAGTTGCCATAGTAAAAAATTACTTATTCTATGCTCACCACTGGTTCTTATAGCCAAATCAATATCTTTATATGGCGTATCAAGTGCCTCTCCTATGTTTGGCTCATTAACCTCCATTTTAGCTTCAATTAAACTATTTACAGCCCTAACTATCTCATTTCTACCGCCATAATTAAGAGCTAGTATTTGAGTTAACTTATTATTATTTTTAGTTGTTTCTTTTGTTATTTCTATTCGCTTAATTAGACTCTTAGAAAATTTACTCACATCCCCAATAGTCTCAAATCTCACATTTCTACTCATATAAATATCAAGTTCACTTTGCAAATATCTGTCTATGAGTGCCATTATAAATTTTACTTCTATAGCTGGTCTATTCCAGTTTTCAGTACTGAAAGCATAAAGCGTAAGTGTCTCTATGGTATCATGATTTGCGCAATATTCAGTAACTCTTCGCACAGTTAAAGCACCCTCTTCATGCCCTTTATTTCTTGCCAATCCACGATTGGTAGCCCATCTGCCATTACCGTCCATAATAATTGCTAAGTGTTGTAAACTATTTTTCATTTTTACAATTGCTCTGCATTCTCTAGTATCTTAAATGCGAGCTCAAGCTTATCAAGTCTACCTAAATCTTTTTGCACTGATGGTGTAATCCAGTTAATTTGATTACTATTTGTGCCAAAATCTTGCGAACCACTAAGTAGATTATAGCATACAGCATCAACCCTCTTTTGCTCAAGAAGTGCGATAGCCGAACTAAGTCCATTTTCACTATCCATCTCAGCTTTAAATGCTATAGTTTTTATACCATCTTTATTAACAGTAGATAAAATATCTGTTGTTTTTTTAAGTTCAATAGACCATCTATCTCCCAAATCACTCTTTTTCAGTTTACCATTTTGAGGAAATTTTGGCATATAATCAGCAACAGCTGCTGCCATAAATAAGTAGGGCTCTTTTTGAATTACACCAAGAGCATCTGGACTATTTAGGCTTGGTTTGCTCATAACTCCTTTTTTGGCTACTCGTATGCTATCAACTACAAATTCAAGCATCTCATCACTACTCTCAACATCTATGGTATAGATATTTTTCGGATTCTCCTTACTATCTTTTGTAGTAACCAAACATACATCTGCGCCACGCAAGTATAGTGCAGTAGCCATTGCATTTGCCATTTTACCACTCGAATAGTTACTTATATATCTTACTTCATCAATCAATTCTCTTGTGCCACCACCAGTAACCACCACTCGTCTATTGCTCCAAAATTCATTTTTTAGTATTACTCTAGCAGATTCCCAAAAAATTTCACTAACTTCGGCTAAGGCACCATTCCCTATATCACCACAAGCAAGAAGTTTATTTTGAGGCTTCACAAATGTTATATCGTTCACTCCAAGCATCTTTATACTACCTTGCGTATAGTGATTGTCTAGCATAGTAGTATTTGCAGCAGGTGAAACAACTATTGGCACCTTACATGCAAGTGCGACTTGGGTCAGAAGTGTGTCAGCTATACCTTTGCTCAGTTTATTTATAGTATTAGCAGTTGCAGGAGCTATAACAAATATATCACACTCTTTGCTAATATCAATATGATTTAAACTACTACTCCAACTCTCTGTTTCTGTTGTAAGTACACTATTTTTTGTCAGAGCTTCAAAAGTAAGCGGAGATACGAATCTAATAGCAGATTCACTCATAACAACTCGCACAGTTGCTCCAGCCTTAACAAAAAGTCTAGCTAAATCACAAGCCTTATAGGCAGAAATACTACCAGTTACACCAAGTAATATTCTTTTATTCTCTAGTAGCATTTCACATTCCTTTGATTATTATTATTTTATCCAAATTAAAATTCAAAACCAGCTACTTTTAGTCTGCTCTTTAGATACGCAACTATCTCATTTTTAGGAACACCACACCAGCTTGGAGCCAAAAGCATATCATCATCAATACCTGCTGTCATCCTTTGGATTGAAATATGTGTTGGCTTTAGTTTAATGGCCCGAATAAGCACATCCACATACTCTTCTTTGGATATTGGTTCAAATTCACCAGCTTTATACTCAGTGGCCAGCATTGTATTTTCCACAACATAAAGCGAATGATACTTAATACTATCAATGCCCCAGCTGTAAACTTCTCTAGCAGTTTCTATCATCATTTCAGGAGTTTCATCTGGTAATCCAAATATTAGATGGGCACATACATTGAGTCCTCTTTTTTTTGCATCTAAAATAGCTTCTTTAGCATTAGCTGCGTCATGTCCACGATTTATTCGTTCTAAGGTTACATCGAAAATAGACTGCACACCATATTCTATCCATATCTCTTTGGTTTTGGATAGCTCAACTAAATAATCAAGTACTTCATTTGTCACACTATCACTTCTTGTACCAATACTAAGCCCAACAACATCTGGGTAACTAAGTGCCGTGTCATATAATATTTTAAGAGTTTCAAATGGTGCATATGTATTTGTAAATGCTTGAAAATAAATTAAAAACTTTTTAGTACCTTGCTTTTGCAAAGAAGCCTTAGTAGCTTTTATCTGTTCATCAAGCTCTTTAAGCTGTTTTTCTAAAAGTGGATTTGTTTTGCTCTTGAGATTTAAAAATATTTTATCATTTTCTTTGCCAAGATTTGGACTAAAAGAATCATTAAGACAAAATGTACAGCCACCCTTGGCAACAGTACCATCAATATTAGGGCAAGTAAATCCACTAAGTCCAACTGGTAACTTTGATACTTTAGTACCAAATTTATGCTTTAAATATCTACCAAATGTTGGCAATGGTACATTTTTCACTTATTATATATCCGTATCATTACAACCAGGACTCAAAGCACTACCACCAGCAAAATATATACCATCAAAACTAACCGTAGAGTACTTTCGCTCGCTACCAAGGGACTCTTTTAGCCCATCAATGGATAAAAATCCTAAGCTATCTGCCCCTATTAGTTCTGCTATTTCACTCGGTGTATATTTTGCAGATATTAACTCTGTTTGCGTTGGCGTGTCGATTCCATATCTGCAAGGATATTTTATCTCAGGAGCTGCTATACGCATATGAACCTCGCTTGCTCCTGCGTCTTTTAGCATTCTGACTATCTGTTTCGAAGTTGTACCTCTTACAAGTGAATCATCAACAATCGCTATTCTTTTACCTTTTATTAGTGATGCGATTGGAGATAGTTTTAGTTTGACCTTTAGGTCTCGTATCTCTTGTGTTGGCTCAATAAAAGTTCTACCAACATAGTGATTTCTAACAATTGCCATTTCAAATGGCACACCAAGACCCTCAGCAAATCCTCTTGCTGCAGCTACTCCACTATCAGGTACTGGAAGTACTAAGTCAACTTCGCACGGCTGTTCTTTAGCTAATCTTTTGCCCATTATAAGTCTTGACTCATAGACATTAGTTCCATCAATTACAGAATCAGGTCTTGCAAAATATATATATTCAAATGCACAAGGATGAAAATCCGGCTCAAAAACTTGTTCACTTATAGGCTCATTATTATCTTCAAATATAAGCATCTCACCAGGATTTACATCTCTAATAAACTCTGCACCCACAAGATCAAAAGCACATGTCTCACTAGCTACCATCCAGCCACCATCTGGCAACCTGCCAAGGCTAAGAGGACGAATTCCAAATCTATCTCTAATAGCAAACATTTTTGAACGACTTTGAATCGCTAGGCAATATGCACCTTCAATTTTAGTAAGCATATCTTTTATTCTATCTACTAGCGTATCTTTTTGACTTTTTGCAATCAGGTGAACTATATTCTCAGTGTCCATACCACTTTGAAATATAGCACCTTTATCTATAAGCTCATTTCGTACTTCATATTTGTTTACCAAATTACCATTATGAGCAACAGATATTTCTCCTAATTTATATTTTGCAAAAACAGGTTGTGCGTCAAATTTTGACTCATTACCAGCAGTAGAATATCTATTATGACCAATAGCACATGTTCCGCTAAGTTCACTTAATGTTTTTTCATCAAATATATCAGCTACCAAGCCTCTTTTTTTAATCAAATGTATTTTATCACCGTCGCTACTACTAATCCCACTTGATTCTTGACCTCTGTGTTGCATTGCAAATAGTGCATAATAAGCACTCTTTGAAGCATTTTTAGATCCATATATCCCAACAATTGCACACATAAACTAAACCTCCAATCCAAGAGCATCATTGATACTATACATACCATACTCTTTGCCTATTAACCATTTCGCTGCTCTTATTGAGCCTTTTGAAAATGTTTCTCTACTAGTTGCCGTATGATTGAGTTCTATATATTCTCCATCATTATAAAATCCTACTGTATGCCTGCCCACTATATCACCACCTCGTAAGCTCATTACGCCTATCTCATCTTTTGTTCTAGCACCAATGACTCCATCCCGTCCACTTACGCGAACATTGTTCAGATCCACCCCCCTGCCCTTTGCAGCAAACTCAGCTAAAGTAAGGGCTGTTCCACTAGGAGCATCTACTTTATGTCTGTGGTGCTGTTCAACTATCTCTATATCAAAATCTTTTAGCGTAGCAGCTATTTTTTCCACTAAAGTCTTTAACAATGCCACGCCTACCGACATGTTAGTTGCGTATAATACTGGCATAAGTTCACTAGCTTGTTTTAACAAATTTTGTTGATGAGCATCCAATCCTGTCGTTGCTACCACTAATGGCTTGGGATTCTTGATAGCCTCTTCGCAAAGTTGAGCCGTTGCCTCAGGGGCTGAAAAATCTATAATTACATCTGAAATATCCAAAAGTTCGCTCATACTGTTTGTGACAACTATATCTTTTTGCACCTCGAAATTAAGCTCTTCAAAAACATGAATTCCTGATACTATCATCTCGTTATCATCTTCTATATTTGAGAGTAACAATCTTCCAACTCGACCAGTACTGCCAACTACTCCTACTTTTATCATTATGACCTTTCTTGTAAATATGAAATTACTTCTAGTGCGGAAACCGCTCCATCGCCAGCCGCACAAACCACCTGTTTTGGTGCATCTATACGAATATCACCAGCTACGAATAGACCTTCTAGACTTGTATGCATTCTTAGATTTGCAATTACTTGACCATTTTCATTAACATCACAAATAAACTCTCCGTTATTTGATTTTAAAACCATATTATTTACATTATGTCCTACAAATACAAACAGACCAGTCAAATCAAGTTTTCTTGTAGAGCCATCATTTATGCCTAAATATACACCATTTACACCCATATTATCGCCAACTACTTCATTGATAACAGCGTTAGTTATTATTTCTATATTATCTTTTTTCTGGACTCTCTCTACTGTAGATGGTGCTGCTCTAAATGTATCCTTGCGGTGAACTATATAAACTTTTGAGCATATATTCGAGAGATAAAACGCCTCTTCAAGTGCCGTATCTCCACCTCCAAGAACTACAACTTCACGATTTTTATAAAAAAATCCATCACAAGTAGCACAAGTACTAACTCCTTTACCAAAAAACTCATCTTCGCCTTTAAAGCCTGCTCTTTTTGGTGTACTTCCAGTACAAACTATAACTGTTTTTGCTTCAACAGGTTCTTTGCCTGCGAGTGCAATTTGGAAATTATCACCAACTTTATAAACGCTAGTTACCTCTTCCATCTGATGCTTCATTCCAAAGTGAAAACACTGCTTTTGCCATGTATCCATAAAATCCATACCGCTTTTAGTATGATCAAAGAATCCAGGGTAATTCTCTATTTCACTACTTTGTGTTATCTGCCCACCTGGCATACCTTTCTCAAACATAGTTACATTTTGTAATCCACCTCTTGAGGCATAGAGTCCAGCAGTCAATCCAGCTGGTCCACCACCAATAATTGCACAATCAAGTATCATCTTTTATCCTTTATTTAGAACCCTCCCAATAACTAAGGGTATTCAGACGGTTAAATACAATATCATACCAATTATAAAAATATGATTATAGATTTATCTGTGAAGTGAATTTTACCCAAAAAGAGGTAAGAAGAAGCATTATCAAGAGCATAAAGCTCTCGATAATATTATAGAAGTGAATTTATTTTTTGTGCAAATGCATCTTTAGATGCAGCACCAACCATTTGATCAACCATCTCTCCATTTTTAAAGAAAAGAATCGTTGGGATAGATCTAATACCAAATTTTACAGCAATATCTTGCTCTTCATCTGTATTAACTTTACATATATTTGCTTTACCTGCAAAATCAGCTGCAAGTTCTTCGATAACTGGAGCTATCATACGACACGGTCCACACCATGGAGCCCAAAAGTCTACCATTGTTACGCCCTCTTTAATTGTTGCTTCAAAATTTCCATTATTTAATTCAATATATTTTGCCATCTTTTTTCCTTTTAAATTGTTGTTGAGTATATACTCTATATCGTTAATTCTATCTTCAACGACTAGTGATACTTTATCTAATCATTTAGTTTTTGTCAAGAGTTATAAAAGTTATTTCATAAACACCCTCATCAAATCCTGCCATTACTTCATCATCGCCATACTCAATAATTGGTCTTTTTATTAAACTATTATTTTCACTCATAAATTTTACTTTGGCTGCATCATCAAGAGTCATCTCGCCAAGCCCTAGCTTTTTATATGTTGTACCTTTACGATTTAACAGTTTGTCCATGCCTATTTTAGCACTCCATTGACTTATTTTTTCACTACCCACTGGAGTTTTTTTAAAATCTACAAATTCATATTCTATTCCCTCGCACTCCATAAAAACCATTGCTTTTTTGACGCTTCCACAATTCTTTATTCCATATATTTTCATTTTATCTCTCTTAGTTTTATCTCTTTATATGCCGATGAGCGACTATTTGGCTCTACTATTGTCTTTTCGCCTTTGACAGTATACACAAATGCAATTTTTGGCTCAGAGGTCTCATTTTTATTTGCTCTATGCATAAGTAATGAATGAAATATGACCACATCGCCTTGTTTTAGGACAGTCGAAACTTTTGAATTTATAAGATTTATATTCGGCTCAATATCTTCTCTGAAGTATTCTTTATCATCAAACTGACTTGCCTCAAAGCTCATATGGTGGCTTTTAGGGATGAACTCTAATACTCCATTTTCACTATACTCTTCGCCAAGTGCTAGCCAAACGCTTACAAGATTATTATCACTATAATGCCAATATCTTCTATCTTGATGCCATCTTGTTTGAGTACTAACACGAGGCATTTTGGTCATTATTGAGTTGTGATGAGCAAGTGTTAGAACCACTCTATCATTTAAAATTTGCTCTAAAATAGGACGAATTTCTTTATTTTCCATCCACTCTTTAAATGCATCATCTCTCTCGTAAACTTGTCTAAGTCTTCGTACGGCTGCAAGCTGCTCATCTACTTGGCTACGGTAATCTATTTCATCGCTTCTATACTCTTTTGATTTTGCATCATATCCTATCTCTGTTTCAATTGGCTGGGTACGTTCTATTAGATGTTTCCTGGCAATCTTTAATATTTTATCGCACTGCTCTTTTGATGCAAAATTTCGTAAAACAATAAAGCCATTTTCAGTAAATGATTTTAGTTCACTATCACTTAGTTTCATATGCTCTCTTTGGTTGAATAATTGAACCCTCTGAATAACCAAAAGTGTTCTGTATCACATTATATCAAATCAAAACTCAAAGTGTGACATTCTCTATAAACTCAATCTCTTCTCCGCGAATAATCATCGCATCGATACTAAATGCCATATCTACCTTTCGCTCTTTCATAAAATAATAAGCAGAATTTATAACCTTTTTGAGCTTTCCTTTTGTGATATTATATATTGGGTCAAAATCAGCAAAAGCAGACTTTACCTCTATAAAGTGTAATACACTTTCTTTTGAAGCAATAATATCAATTTCACCAAGTTTCCTTGCATAATAATTTCGCTCAATAATAACAAATCCATTATCCTCTAGGTAACTTGTAGCTCTTTGCTCGTTATAATCACCTCTATTTTTTGTTGTCATCAGCTACAACTAATAGCACCACTCACTGGCATCACATCGACTTTTAATGATTTAAATCGTGCAGTCATTACAAACTCATCACACTCATCACCAAAAATTCTATTAATTCCGCTTTTACTATGATGAAATGTACAAAATAGTGTTTGTGGTTTTATCTTATCAGTGTACTTAACACTCAATGCTTCAGTTTCTCCATGAATTGTTCTAAGAATAACTTTATCTCCAAATACATGCTCCTCTTGTGGATTACACAAGAGTACATCTTCATCATATTTACTCTGAAGTTTTGGACTTTTGCTAGTTTGAGCTGCATTATTATAATGAACCAAAGTTCGTCCAGTTGTGAGATAATAACCATCAAATTTATTTTCCAAAATCTCTTCTACCATACCTCTTTTTTTCCATTGATGATAGATAAATTTACCAAGTCCATCATCAGTTCTAAAATCAAGCAGATGAAGTCTTGGCGTATCTTCATGCATTACTGGCCACTGCATTCCTCTTTTGCGATGACGCTCCAATCTATAATAAGCAGCACCACTAAACCTTCTATGAGCAACCTCTCTCACTTCGTCCCACACCTCTTGACTTGAACTATAATTATAATCGCTTCCTAGATTCTGAGCCATCATATTCAAAACTTCCCAATCATCTGGCAAATCAGACTCTATGAGTGGTTGAGATAGATGGAGTCGTCTCATGGCATTAACATAAACGCCAGTCTTTTCATATGCTGAACGAACACCAATGATAATATCAGCATGATGAGCAATATCAGTCATAAATAGCTCTTGAACCATTATAAACTCAAGACTTTCAATTGCTTTTTTTACTTTATTTACATTTGGATGGATATGCGTTATATCTTCACCCATATTGAGCAAGGCTTTTACATTTCCTGCTATCATCTCATCAACAAGCTGTGGTGTCATTAGCCCAATCTCTTTTGGCTCTTGATAATCAGGTGCAAAATATGGCAAGCAACCCATATCACATGCACCTTGCACATTATTTTGACCCCTTAGAGGCATCAATCCTGCACCTTCTTTTCCAATATTGCCAGTCATTAACGCTAGATGTGTCATAGCCATCACAGCTCTTGAGCCATCAATATGCTCAGTAATTCCAAGACCCCAAAATATCATAGAGCGTTTAACTGCATATTCTCTAGCAATATTTGGTATCATTTTAGCTAGATGTTCATAACCAGCCACATCTTTAAAGAAATTTGGATTTGCATACGGGTCGCCTAGGATACTATTTTTATACTCTTCAAATCCACTTGTTCTTTTAGATATGAAACTCTCGTCATAAAGCTCTTCATCTATAATAACAAACGCCATCATATTTAGTATCAAAAGATTAGCTTCAAATGGAATTATGCAATTATACTTTGCGATTTTTGCCATTCTAGTCTCTCGCACATCAATCACGGCTAGATTATTATGTTGATTTGCCATCTCAACCATACGATTCGAGATTATCGGGTGTGCCTCCATCGTATTTGAGCCAATTACCACCATGAATTCACATTCATATATATCATTATATGGATTGGTTGCAGCACCCTCGCCAATAGTTTTACGCATACCACTAAGGCTTGGTGAGTGACAAACCCTAGCACAGTTATCCACATGTGGAGAGCCTATTGTTTCACGACAAAACTTCTGAAATAGGTATGCACTTTCACAATTGGTTCTTGCTCCACCTATTGCACAAAAGCTATTTTTGCCATATTTGCTCTTTATTTCATTTAGTTTTTCAGATGCTATCAGTGTGGCAGTTTCTAGGTCACAGGTATAATATTTCTCATCAAATGCAACTAGTTTTGAGATATATTTATCTTTTAATCCAGTATTTTTTTCTATAAAACTTTTTTTAATTCGTGGCTCTCTTATGCGACTATTGTCTTCTACAAAATTAAAGCCGTATTTACCCTTCACACAAAGATTACCCTGACTTACGACTCCATCTTTGTGTGCATAAATCTTTTGAATTTTATTATTCTCAACCACACCCACAATATCACACCCTACTCCACAGTATGTGCATACGCTCTCTATTTCTTTTTGACTGTTTTGTGGCATAATTATTTAAAATTCCCAAATACCAGTGGAGCGTTGAGATCTAAAGTCTTAACTTCGCTCATTACACGCTGCAAATCATCTATCTTTGCTCCACTCACCCTCACTTCATCGCCTTGTATAGATGGAGTTACTTTTAGTTTCATATCTTTGATTGCTTTGACTATTTTTTTAGCTTCATCCTTATCAATACTATCTATAATACGATAAGTTACTTTTACATTCCCTCCACTCATACCGTCACTTTTAACTTCTTCAAGTGATTTTCCTGCAATATCTCTTTTTATTAGTTTGGATATCAATATATCCTTTAGGGCATCTATCTTTTGTTCACTTGAGCTACTCAGTACAACTGTTTTTGCTTTTTCGTTAAGTTCAATCTCGGCGACAACGCCTTTAAAATCAAATCTGGTTGCCAGCTCTTTTTGTGCCTGAATCACACAGTTTTTCATCTCCATCATATCTAGCTTTGCTGTTATATCAAAATAGTGATCTTTTGCCATATTTGCTTCCTGTTTTTATTTTATTATACATATTTTTGCTTTGAAAAAAGAATATGGTACAATGCCGACAAAGGACAACAAATGCAACTAACCGAACTCATAAACCAGCACAAGAGTGTAAACATAGGCTCAATATCCACAAATGGTTATCCATTTGGCTCATATGCACCATTTGTTTACATTGAGCATAAAATATATATCTTTATAGCCTCTATTGCCACGCATACTAAAAATCTCACATCAAATCCCAAAAGCTCACTTTTATTTATTGAAGATGAGGAATCATGTAATAATGTTTTTGCACGAAAAAGAGTCACTATGCAGTGTGATTGCATTAAATATTTAAGTCAAAAAAGTGAACAGATTATGAAAGCTTTTAGAGAGAAATTTGATGAAAACATAATAAATATGCTTGATGACACACACGATTTTTCGCTCTTTGAATTCACTCCTATTTACGGTGAGGTTACGCTAGGATTTGGTAAGTCATATTTGATTGGTGGAGAAAATATGAATGAGTTGGTAAGCAGATGATACCACCTAGAAGTTCTATAAAATCAGGTACAAATGTAGCTATCATACTAAAAGCAGACCAACGAAGTGGACGACTTACATATGGAGTTGTCAGGGATATACTCACTAGCTCTCCTGTCCATCCACATGGCATCAAAGTGCGATTAACTA
>DZCE01000185.1 GCA_022736375.1 Arcobacter nitrofigilis
ATTACTTCTGTAACTCAAACATCTTCAAATCCCGATGTATGGACTGTTAATTATAATAGTGGTACTAGCTTTATAAGAACCAATGTAATTCAACTAGACACGGTAACAACCAACGTTAATTTAAAATTATATAAGCACGATTTCCTTGCCTGTGATACCACAACTGTAAATAATGTATTGGCGTCTTCAATTACGCGTGATTCATCATATACCACTACATATCATGTTGCATCACTTGATGCTGGATCTACTCATATAGATAATGTGCTTAATATTGATTCAACACAAGTGACACAATATGTTTTGGACTTACATAAAACAAATTTGAATACATGTGGAACCACTTTAATCTCAAATGTTAATTCATTTAGTATTACGAGCTTTAACGATTTTAATTTTGTTCTGAATTTTGATAGTGTGAGCACTACAAATATCGATTACGTTGGTATCATTAAAATTGATACTGCGAATATCACAGGAAGCGACACTTTGTTAAACTTAGTTCGACGTACTATTGTAGGAATTAATTGCACTCAAGACACTGTACTTAATGTTAATAATGATTCTATAGTAAATAAAATTTCTTATACTCAAAATCTTCCATATTGGACACTCAATACTGATGGCTTAACTTATGATAGTATTGTAAGAATTGATACGATTAGTTCGACATCGAAAATTATGTTAGATATTGCATTTAAAGATTTATCAGGAACTTGTTTGCTCGATACCATTTTTGGTGTTAATGCGGATACAGTTTTAAATGTTGATTTTGACACTATAAGTGTAAATTATCGTGATATCACAGCAAATGCAAATCAATACAACAAAGTAATTGATATCGATACCATTGCAAGCACATATGTAATTGATATTATTGCTCGAGATACCACATACGAAATGGGTGAAATTGGCCCTGAAATGGTGTGGCAAAATAGAACGATTAATTCAACGAATAGGATTGTCGGTACTAAAATTTTCGAGAGTGCATCATCTGTATTTACAGGGCTAGATATAGATGCAAATAACGCAGATAATGTTATGGTTAGCGTGGGTGGTTATGGTACTCACGGCCGAGTGTATTATTCAACAAATGCCACTGGTACAGCTAATTTCGTTTCTGTTAATGGCTCAGGATTACCTGCTGCTCCAGCATACTCTTGTTTAATATCCGATACTGGTGATAAATTCTTGCTAGGTACAGAATACGGTGTATTCTCAACTTCAAATATGAATGGCAGCAGCACAGTTTGGACACGTGAATCGGCTATGCCTACAGTTCCTGTATTTAACCTGGTACAACAACATATTCCAAATGGCTATATCGATGGTGTTGGAATGACCGGAGTTAAAAACTCTGGTGTAATCTATGCCGGTACGCATGGGCTAGGTGTATGGCAAATGGATCTTTATAAACGTCCTTGGAATGGTGTTGAAGAGCTTCCTACTGCTCAAGTGGATGCTACATATGTTAAAGTTTATCCAAATCCAGTGAGAGAAATTGCTTATGTCGAAATTAACGCTAAAGCAAATGAACAAGTAAAATATAACTTGTATTCACTATCGGGTAAATTGGTTTACGAATATCAAACCACATACACTAATAATGGTACACAAACTCATAAAATTAATACTTCTTCTCTTGATAAAGGCGTTTATGTATTAAGCGTGACCAGTGGAGTAGAAAGAAAGGTTTCTAAAATTATTGTTGAATAACATATCATTTAAGAAATTGAAAAGGGTTGCAAA